>NZ_RJUL01000004.1:300000-381274 GCF_003751625.1 Gallaecimonas pentaromativorans | reverse complement strand
TCAGCACGAGGACGGGTCATGGCCAGAGCCCTTATCAAGAGAAGGGTCTTTCAAGGCTAGTTTTCACGAGGCAATTTCGCCATGATGGGATGGGTCTCCTTTTTCTTCCTTCTTTCTTTTTAAGGAAAAAGGCTCATGTGGAATTTTAGAAAATTTTTTCGTTCCCATCATGGATTTGTGGAGGGAGATATTAGTCGCTATGGAAGAAGATAAACGCAAATGAGCTTTCTGATTCAGGCTACCAGATCTTCTCAAAAAGGATAAAAATACTGCGTAGTTAATCGCTTGGCTTGGTTTAGGTCGCGCAAGGTAATGAATTTAAAAAATAAAGCGTATCCGTGTAAAATTTACGGTATCATGTACAATTGCCAAAACTGTAGCCATCCATGCTTATACCAACCAACACACCTTCTTCCAAAGATGTATCTTGCTCAAACTGCAAGGCTTGCTGTTGCCGTCTTGAGGTTATGATTATCTCTGACACTGGTGTGCCAGAGAGATTCATTGCTCGTGACCAGTATGGCGGTGAAACAATGAAGCGATTAAATGATGGATGGTGCGCAGCTTTAGATAGAGATACTTTGATGTGTACAATTTATGATAATCGTCCATGGATATGCCGTGAATTTGAAATGGGCTCTGATGAGTGTTTGGATGAACGTGTTAAATTCCTATAGAAATTGATTGCTCTAGCCGTTCGCTTGTAGGTTTTATTAAAGTTATCTGAAGTGTTTATCGTACGTCATCTAAGCTTGAATGGTATAGCATTGCTACGCCTGATATCACGTTAGTTATCGATGAAAGTAAATCCATGGCTTATTATTTAGTCATCATGGAATAACAGGGAATAACAGGTGACACCCATCTTCTGAGTGTTGACCCGGTTAAAGCCATTATAAAATTCCATTGAATAATAATGTTCGCCGTTCGCCTGAGTGAGCAAAAAGGATATCCATCTTCTGAGTCATAATAACAGGGGACACCTATCTTCTGAGTGTTGCTTTTAAAAGATGTATAACTTCAAATAAGCTGCGGGCCTTGGTTTTAGAAGGTAATTCTATGGCGCTGACAATTGGAATCCTCATGGTTTTGTTCATGATAATCTCAGTTATCTATAGTATTTTCGTTTGGGCTCGAAGAGCTAATGTTAAAGATGAAAATAAACTGGCATCTCCATTTTTTAGGTTTAATTCCATTGAGTCATTAAAGGCTCACGTAAAGGCTGAACACTTAAAAATGGCAGTGTTTTTATTCGTTTTAAGAAATGCAATATTTTTGTGTGTTATTTTTATTTCTATTGTTGAATACCTTTTCAAGCTTTGATTTTTTCCACTATAAAATGTCTAACAAACGGTTTTATTTTTTCTAGACCTCACCCGCTTTATCGGGTGAACATCACTGGATAAATCAGGCCAATTTTCTGAGCGGGCAAAGCCGTAACGGCCCTTGGGAGCGTGATATGACAACCCGTTTGGCTTCTTGTAGCTGTGGGCAGTTAAAAGCCGAGGTGGTGGGCGAGCCGGTTCGTGTATCGGTTTGCCATTGCCTTGCCTGCCAGCGACGCACCGGCAGCGCTTTTGGTTACCAGGCCCGTTTTCCCTTGGCTCAGGTGCGAGTGTCGGGGGCGTCCACGGCCTTTGAGCGGGTAGGGGATGAGGGCAGCAAGGCCACTTTTCATTTTTGTCCCAAGTGTGGTGCTACCCTCTATTACCTTAACGAGGGCTTGGATCACACTCTGGCCATACCGGTGGGCGCCTTTGCCGACCCACAATTCCCGGCGCCTAAGGTCTCGGTGTATGAAGAGCGGATGCATGCTTGGGTCAAGGTGCCGGACGCCGAGCATCTTTTTTAGACAATCCCGTTAGCCAAGGAGCGTGCTGTGGATAATGCCACCCGTATTGATAAGTTGCTCGCCGCCAAATCTGATTGGCGTGGCCAGGTGCTGGCCGAAGTGCGGGCGCTGATAAAGGCGGCGCTGCCGGAGGTCGTGGAGGAGGTGAAGTGGGTTAAACCCACTAACCCCGGTGGCGTGCCGGTGTGGTCCCTTGGCGGGCTCCTTTGCACCGGCGAGTGTTATAAGGCCAAGGTTAAACTCACCTTTGCCCATGGCGCGGCCCTTGCCGACCCTGCCGGGCTCTTTAACGCCGGCTTTGACGGTAAGGTGCGCCGCGCCATCGATATAACAGAAGGTGAGGCCCTTGATGGTGATGCCTTTAAAGCCCTGATGCAGGAGGCGGCGGCCTTTTATCGGCGTTAAAAAGGGCAGGGTGCGGAGCATGAAAAAGGAGGCATTAGCCTCCTTTTTTACAGCCAATTTAAGGGCTTAGTCTTTTATCAGCCGCCGGCGCCGTATCTCGGCGCAAAGCGCCCAGAAGATAAGGGCCAGTGCCACGCCGGTTACCATGGTCCAGGCGGTGGAGAGCACGGCTCCTGTGGTAACCAGTTCGGCGCCGTTAACCAAAATGGGCTGGGCAATCAGGCTACCCAGTACCAGCATTATTTCGCGGGCCAAGTGGCCAAACAGCAGTTGGCTGACCGGGTGGCCGTCTAGCAGCACGCTCTCGCCGATAAAAAGCAGCAAAGGCCCCAGCAGCATCCACAGCAGCGGCCTTTGGGTGCAGGCCGACAGCAGCATCATGGCGCCGTAAAAGGGTGCCATCAGCACCGACAGCCACAAAAAATGCCCGGCTTGTTTGCCAAGGGCGGCCAGCACTTCGCCAAAGCTTTGCACCCCAAGGTGAGTCATCAGCAGTGCCAGCGGCAGTTGGGCAATCACCGCCGCCAAAAAGCTGATGGCAGGCAGCAACACCAACACGGTGCAGGCTTTGGCCATTACCGTTTGCATGTCGCTCACCGGCAGGGAGCGCCAAAAGAGGATGGAGCGGTCACGGCGCTCTTCGTTGAGGCTATTACCGCAGTAGGTGATGGCCGCGAGGCCCGCGCTTAGGAAAAAGGGCAAGGCCAGGAACGGCAGCACATTCACCTTGGGAATATCACCTTCGATGGTGATCACCCCTTTACTGGCAATGAGCAGGCAGCCGAGCCAGGTGAGCACGATCAATACCAGCGGCAACCACAGCAGGGATTTGTTGTTTTCCCAATATTCTTTGCGCACTAGGGCGATAAAGGCGTTCATCAGGCAGCCCTCCCGGCTTTGGCAACAAAGATATCGGCAAGAGACGGGGTGGTAACTTTACCCAAACCCGCCAGTTGCGCTTGCTCGCCTTCAAAAGTCAGCACGTGGCCGCCCATGGTGGCTTTTTCGGCCAGCGGCCCCAGGGCGCGAGCGGCTTCAAGCTGGTCGCTTGCCACCTGCAATTGGCAATAGCGGCTGGCGATATCGTCAATACTGCTATCCAGCACAAAGCGGCCGCCGTGCAGAAACAGCACCCGGGTCAGGATGTGTTCGATTTCCTCTACTTGGTGGGTGGTGACGATAATGGTGCGCTGGTGGTCAAAAAAGTCCTCCAGCAGGCGCTGGTAAAAGCCCTGGCGATACACCAGATCCAGGCCCAGGGTGGGTTCGTCCAGCACTAAAATATCGGCGTCGATAGCCATCACCAGTGCCAGATGCAGCTGGGTAACCATGCCTTTGGACAGCTCTCTTACCCGGGCGCGAGGGGGGATCTGGGTGCCGTCCAAAATGCCCTGGCAGCGGGCCCGGTCAAAACGGGGGTGCACCGAGGCGGTGTAGTCGAGCAGCTGGTTTACCCGCATCCAGCGCGGCAGGCAGGCCACATCGGCAATGTAGGCCACCCGCTGCAGCAGTTTGGCGCGGTGGGTCATGGGCGCCTGGCCCAATACTTCGATATGGCCTTCGGCGCTGTCGAGCCCCAGCAGGGTGTTTAGCAAGGTGCTTTTACCGGCGCCGTTAACCCCAACCAGGCCTACGATTTCGCCTCGTTTGATCTCAAGGTCGATGCCGCTGAGTACCTTCTTGCTGCCAAAGGCTTTGGTAAGGCCTTCCAGCCTAATCAGTGTTTCCATCTACTTCTCCATTTGCCTCTGAGCTAAGGGCATGTAAATCCAGGCCCAGGCGTTTGATCTGGGCCCGGATCCGGGGCCAGTCGTGTTCTAAAAACTGTTGGCGCTGCTCAATCAGCAGCTTTTGGCGTGCCCCTTGGGCCACGGTGCTGCCTTGGCCGCGGCGGCGCTCGATAATGCCTCTGTCGGCCAGCAGGGCCAGGGCCCGCTGCACGGTAAGGGGATTTATCTGTTGCTGGGCCGCCAACTGCCGCACGCTGGGAATGGCGCTGCCTTCTTCGAGGCGGCCGTCCAGAACGGCGTCAACCAGCTCACTGGCCAGTTGTTCGTAGAGCGGTATGCTGGGCGCTTGGGACACGGCTGCCTGCCTGACAGTTGACTGTGTTGGTGTTGTAACACAGTGCTTTTGGGGCTGGCAATGCTGCCGAATAATGAAAAGTGTTATTACGTTGCGTTAAAACCGCCGCCAAGATGTTGAGGCTGTTGGTGTTTAATGGCTTTGATGCGGCTGCCAGTGCAGGCAAGAGGTCGGATGGCTGCGCTCGTGCTCGACCCCTTTGGGGAATTTTGTCAGTATGAGGCCCCCTAACAATAACTCCCCCTACGTTATGATCACTCGTCTTATCGTTGTACTGGCCATCCTGGCCAGTGGTTTTCTGGTGATAGACGCGCCCTTTGAAGGCCAGGTCAATGCCGGCCTTGCCATCCTTATCCTCGCCGGTGTGCTGTGGATGACCGAGGCGCTACCTGTCACCATTACCGCTCTGTTGGTGCCGGTGCTGGCCGTGGTGCTGGGCGTGCTGGACCTGCGGGCCGGCCTAAGTAACTTTGCCAACCCTATTATCTTTTTGTTCCTCGGCGGCTTTGCCCTGGCGTCGGCCCTCAAAGAGCAGGGC
Source organism: Gallaecimonas pentaromativorans (assembly GCF_003751625.1). Lineage (NCBI taxonomy): Bacteria > Pseudomonadati > Pseudomonadota > Gammaproteobacteria > Enterobacterales > Gallaecimonadaceae > Gallaecimonas > Gallaecimonas pentaromativorans. The sequence goes on along the minus strand of NZ_RJUL01000004.1, from coordinate 376,394 downwards.
CTGGACCGGGCCATGGCCTCGGCGGTGATGCGCCTTGCCGGTGGCCGGTTTTGGTTGTCGGTATTGCTGCTGTTTATCACTGCCGCCTTTTTGTCCATGTGGATCAGCAACACCGCCACCGCGGCCATGATGCTGCCGTTGGTGATGGGGCTTTTTCGCCGGATGGACCAAGAGCCGACCCCCGCCACCCAGGTGTTTGTGCTGTTGGGTGTTGCCTATTCGGCGAGCCTTGGCGGCATGGGCACCCTGGTGGGGAGCCCCCCCAATGCCATCGCCGCCGGTTACCTGCACATGAACTTCAACGACTGGCTGAAAGTGGGCATGCCCATGGTGGCGGTATTACTGCCGCTGTCTTGGGTGGTGCTGTACTGGCAGCTCAAGCCCGAGCTTAACCAACGAGTCGGCGCGACCAAGGAAGAGTTCGTATGGACCCGTGGCCGGGTGCTGACCCTGGTGGTGTTTGCCATCACGGTGCTGAGCTGGATCTTCTCTTCGGTGATCAGCAAAGCCCTTGGCGGTGTTAAAGACATGGACGGCCTGGTGGCACTGTGCGCCACTATTTTGGTGGGCGGCCTGAGGCTGTCTTCCTGGAAGGCCATTGAGCGCGACGTGGATTGGGGCGTGCTGCTGCTGTTTGGTGGCGGCCTGACTCTGTCTGCCGTGCTCAAAGCCACCGGCGCTAGCGCTTGGCTGGCTCATGGTTTGTCTGAACTGACCCAAGGCGCGCCGGTGTGGGTGCTGTACGGCATCATCGCCGCCTTTGTGGTGTTCCTCACCGAGCTTGCTTCTAACACCGCCAGCGCCGCTTTGTTGGTGCCGCTCTTTGGCGGCATTGCCACCGCCCTTGGCCTGCCGGTGCAGAACATGGCGGTGCTGATTGCCATTGCCGCGTCTTGCGCCTTTATGCTGCCGGTTGCCACCCCGCCCAACGCCATTGTGTTTGGTACCGGCCTTATCCAGCAGCGCACCATGATGCGCGTGGGGCTGTGGCTTAACATCGTGTCTATTGTGGTGCTGACGGTAGCCTTTGGTACCTGAGGCAATTGCGCGTTAAAAAAAATCCCGCAGCCTTTGGGCGCGGGATTTTTTCTTTAAAAGCGGTGCTGAAAGTTAAATAGCAGGATGTTTTCTTTCTCCCCCGGTAAAACATGTTTGTCGCCAAGGGAGATCTCCACCGCACTATGGTGCCAAAGGTAGCGATAGCGCAGCATCTGGCTGTCGTTTTCAAAACGCTGCTGAGCCGGTTGGGCGTAGGGCACGCCGTGAGTGAGGGCAGGGTCTTGCTGTATCCAGCGGGTGGCCAGGCTCTCATCCAGCCAAGCGTCTTTTTCCGGCGGCGCCATCAGCGTGGGCGCGTCGAGGGCAATGGCGCCGAAACTGGCCAGGGCGAGGCAAAGCAAGCTGCGATACATGGCGATTTCTTCTTGGGGTTTTTGCCTAAGTAAAGACCGCTGTTGCCAAAATCGCCAAGCAGGCATCAACACTATTTGCAGCAGGCCTGGCGGTTGTTAGTCTTGGGCCTTGGTTAAAAGAGGAAAGACGGTGCGCACAGAGCAAAGCCGTGTATTGGTGGCCGGTGCCGGATGCATCGGCACCTGGCTGGGAGCCAGGTTACAGGCCAAAGGGGTTGAGGTGTGTTACCTCGGCCGCGAGGCCACCTTCGAGCGTTTACAGAACGGGCTTAAGGTCAGCGGCCTGGGCGAGGCTTTTGCCCTTGAAAAGCTCACCGTGGTTAACCACAGCGCTGAGGCCTTTGACTGGGTGATCCTCGCCTGTAAAAGGCCCGACACTAAGGCGCTGCTGGACAGTATCCCCGAGGTGCTTGCCCATAACCCCACCCTTATCGTTGCCCAAAACGGCCTGGGGGCCGCGGATACCGCTGCCAAGCTCAGTGGATGCAGCGCCCATGCCCTGATGGTGCCCTTTAACCTGCAATGGCTGGCGCCGGGGGAGCTTTACCAGGCCACCGGCGGCCAGGTGGTGGTGCCACGGGAGCTGGGGGTCTTTGCCAGCGCCTGGGACGCCGAGATCACCAATGACATTGCGGCGGTACAGGCCGGCAAGTTGCTGCTTAACCTCAACAACGCCATCAATGGCCTGTGCGGCTTGCCGCTCGCCCAAGAGCTCAGCCAGCAGCCGTTTCGCCAGGTGTTGGCTGGCGCTCAGCAAGAGGCGCTCAAGGTCTTTAAGGCTAAAGGCATTAAACCGGCCAAATTGCTGGGGGCGCCGGCGGCTTTGCTGCCTTATGTATTACGCCTACCAGACAAAGCCTTTACGCGCCTGGCCAAAGGGCTGCTGGCCATGGAGGCCGAGGCCCGTTCGTCCCTTTATGACGATTTGGCCGCTGGGCGGCCCACCGAAATCGCCTTTTTAAATGGCTGGGTGGTGCAAGAAGCAGAAGCCCTGGGATTGCCGGTGCCGATAAACCGCCACCTTTGCGCGCTGGTAGAAGAGGCCGAGCACCAGGGCGCTTGCCCGAATCTCGACGCCAAGGCGCTCCTTGCCCCATAAAAAAGCCCGCATTCGCGGGCTTTTTTAATATTTGTGGCGCTCAAGGCCGGTGTCTTGAAGGATATGGGCCGAGATCTCCTCCACCGAATGGCGGGTGGTATTTAAAAAGGGGATACGCTCCTTTTTAAACATCAGCTCCACTTCCTTGGTTTCAAGCCGGCACTGGCGCATGGACGCATAGCGGCTGCCGGGGGCTCGTTCGTGGCGAATTTGCGCCAGGCGCTCGGGGTCAATCACCAAGCCATAGAGCTTGTGTTTGTGATCTTTTAGCGGCGAGGGCAGCTTGAGGTTATCCATGTCTTCTTCGGTGAACGGATAGTTGGCCGCCTTGATGCCGTATTGCAGCGCCAGATACAGGCTGGTGGGGGTTTTGCCGCAGCGCGATACCCCAATCAGGATGATGTCGGCGTCGCTGTAATACTTGGTGACGGCGCCATCGTCGTTGGCCATGGCGTAGTTCACCGCTTCAATGCGCTGATGGTAGGCGTCGTCCATCATGCCGTGGGAGCGGCCAATCTTGGGTTCGGCCTTGACCCCCAACTGCACTTCCAGTGGGTTCACGAAGGTGGAGAGGATGTCGTAAAAGATGCCGTCGCCTTCTTCAATCAGGGTGCGAAGCCTGGCATCCACTATGGTGTGGAACACCAGCGGCCGTTGCCCTGTTGTAATAAAACTACGGTTTATCTTCTCTAAAACCCGCCCGACCTGGCGTTCGTTGTCCACGAAAGGCTCGGTGAATTGTTTAAATTTAACAGGGAATTGTGAGAGCAGGGCATGACCGAAAACTTCGGTGGTTATGGCTGTTCCATCAGAGACAAAATATACGTGTCTATCCATCCAGACGCCTTTTTGTAGACTGTTAACAACATGAAAGACAAACGTTTTACCGTTCGCTGACCGGCAGTGTATGATGGCCGCGCGCTTATGCACAAACCCTTCTGCTGGAAAAACTTAGGGAGTCCCAACAGTGCAAGATTATGTTCTCTGGTATCAAGACCTTGGCATGAACGATGTCAACCGCGTTGGTGGCAAAAACGCCTCTTTGGGCGAGATGATCAGCCACCTTTCCGGTCTGGGTGTACAGGTACCAGGCGGCTTTGCCACCACTGCCCACGCCTTTAACGAATTCCTCGAGCAAAGTGGTGTTAACGCCAAGATTTATGACCTCCTCGACAGTCTGGATGTTGATGACGTCAATGCCCTGGCCAAGGCCGGTAGCCAAATTCGCCAATGGGTAATTGAGACTCCCTTCCAGCCAGCGCTCGACAGCGCCATCCGCGATGCCTACCAAAAGCTCACCGGTGAGCATGGCGACGCTGTTTCCTTTGCGGTGCGTTCTTCCGCGACCGCCGAAGACATGCCCGACGCCTCTTTTGCCGGCCAGCAGGAGACTTTCCTGAACGTGCGCGGCATTGATGCAGTCATGGAAGCCATCAAGCACGTTTTTGCCTCCCTTTTTAATGACCGCGCCATTTCCTACCGCGTGCACCAGGGTTACGACCATAAAGGTGTGGCCCTGTCTGCCGGTATCCAGCGCATGGTGCGCTCTGATATCGCCGCCTCCGGCGTCATGTTCACCATCGACACCGAGTCTGGTTTTGACAAAGTGGTGTTTGTGACGTCCGCCTACGGCCTGGGTGAAATGGTGGTGCAAGGCGCCGTCAACCCTGACGAGTTCTACGTGCACAAGCCGACCCTGGCCGCTGGCCGCCCGGCCATTTTGCGCCGCACCCTGGGCTCCAAAGCCGAGCGTATGGTCTATTCCGGCGACGAAGCCCACGGCAAGCAGGTGAAAATCGAGAAAATCGACGCCAGCGATCGCCTGCGCTTCTCCATCACCGACGCCGAAGTCGAAGACTTGGCCAAACAGGCGATGATCATCGAGAAGCACTACGGCCGCGCCATGGACATCGAATGGGCCAAAGACGGCCTGGACGGCAACCTCTATATCGTGCAAGCCCGCCCTGAAACCGTGCGCTCTAATGAGTCTGGCCAGGTGCTGGAGCGGTTCTCCCTTAAAGGTAAGTCCGAGGTTATCGCCGAAGGCCGTGCCATCGGCCACAAAATCGGTGCCGGCACCGCCCGAGTCCTTGCCTCCATCAAGGACATGGACCTGGTTAAACCCGGCGACGTGCTGGTGACCGACATGACCGACCCGGACTGGGAACCCATCATGAAGCGCGCCAGCGCCATCGTTACCAACCGTGGTGGCCGTACCTGTCACGCGGCGATCATCGCCCGTGAACTGGGGATCCCGGCAGTGGTGGGCTGTGGCGATGCCACCGACCTCATTAAAGACGGCCAGGAAGTCACGGTTTCCTGTGCCGAAGGCGACACCGGCTTTATCTACCAGGGCAAACTGGACTTCGCGGTGGAAACCTCTGAAGTGGGCAAAATGCCGCCCCTGCCCATCAAGGTGATGATGAACGTCGGTAACCCTGACCGCGCCTTTGATTTCTGCCGCCTGCCGCACTCCGGTATCGGGCTGGCCCGGGTAGAATTCATCATCAACCGCATGATTGGCGTGCACCCCAAGGCGCTTTTGAACCTTGACCAGCAGCCCGCTGCCCTGAAAGCGGAAATCGAAGAGATGATGGCCGGCTACGCCAGCCCCCGCGAGTTCTACATCACCAAGCTGGTAGAAGGTATCGCCACCCTGGCCGCCGCCTTTAGCCCTGAGCGCGTTATCGTGCGGATGTCCGACTTTAAATCCAACGAATACGCCAACCTGGTGGGCGGTGAGGCCTATGAGCCCCACGAAGAGAACCCGATGATCGGTTTCCGCGGTGCCAGCCGTTACATCAGCCCCGAGTTCCGCGATTGCTTTGCCATGGAATGTGAAGCCATCAAACGGGTGCGTAACGACATGGGCTTTACCAACGTCGAAGTGATGATCCCCTTCGTGCGTACCTTGGGCGAAGCCGAGAAGGTTATCGAGCTGCTGGGCGAGCAAGGCCTCAAGCGCGGCGAGAACGGTTTGAAAGTGATCATGATGTGCGAGCTGCCGTCCAACGCGCTGCTGGCCGACCAGTTCCTTGACCACTTCGACGGTTTCTCCATTGGCTCCAACGACCTGACCCAGCTGACCCTGGGCCTGGACCGCGATTCTGGCATCATCGCTCACCTCTTTGACGAGCGTAATGAAGCGGTCAAAGCGCTGCTGGCCATGGCCATCAAGGCCGCTAAGGCCCGCGGTAAATACGTGGGTATTTGTGGCCAGGGCCCAAGCGACCACGAAGACTTTGCCGCCTGGCTGGTAGAGCAGGGCATCGATTCTGTGTCCCTGAACCCTGACACCGTGGTGGACACCTGGCTGTATCTGGCCGAGCACTGCGCCAAGGCCTGAGCCTCGCTTGAAAAAAAGCCCCGGTTTACCGGGGCTTTTTTATTGGCGTTAAACCACTTTATAAGCAGATGGCTTTTAACGAAAGGGCAGGTCGATATCGGTGGCCACGCCGCTATCGTTACATTCGATAAAGTGTGGCTTAAAGGTGGCTAGCAAGGCTTTGGCGCCGTCGTCGCCTGCAAGGGCCAGTAACCCCTCTCGCGCCTTGGCGCCAAAGCCCACCGGGTGCCCGGGTTTGCCCTTCACCCGAGGCCTTGCGGCGTCATGGCAGCTAAGGGCATCGGCCACCTGGCGGATAATGGCGCTTGGCACGGCTGGCATGTCGGCCAATAAGATAAGCCAGCCGTCAGCGTCCCGGCTAGCCGCTACCCCGGCGGCAATGCTTTGGCCAAGCCCTGTTGAATCAACCTTGGTGACCGGCACCTGGCGCCCTTGGCAAAAAGCGTGAAGATTGACGTATTCGGGGCGGGTTACTACCTGTACCGGCAGGCCTGACGCCAGGGCGTTATCCAGCGCCTTTACAAAAAGCGGCGCGCCCTCAATGGTTTGCTCAAGTTTATTGCCCGCACCCCCGGCAGCCTGGTAACGGCGGCCAAGGCCAGCGGCAGCGAGGATAATGCGAATATCGGCCATGGGGCTTCCTTTTGTCTTTGCAGCCATGGTAACCCGCCTCGGTGCTACTTAGGGCTCGCCATTGGTTCCTATTATTCATAACACTGTTGAATAGTGGCTACATATCAAGGGCTTGTTCTACCTGTATAGTAAGGTGGCGCGGGCAATGCCCGGCGCAGTATTCTTTTTAAGGCAAACGGCGGAGGCGGATATGCAAAGCCTTGATATCCAAGTGTTAGACAGAGCCGGCCAATGGGCGGCTAACGATGTGGTGTGGCTTTGCACCGTGCTCAGCACTTTTGGCTCTTCCCCCCGGCCCCCCGGTACTCTGATGGCGCTCAAGCAAGGGGGCTTTTATTGCGGCTCTTTGTCCGGGGGCTGCGTGGAAGAAGACTTCATGGCCCGCATCGAGGCGGGTGATTTTACCCAGCCAAGCCAGGTGGTGCGCTACGGCCAAGGGGGGCTGACACCCAATCGGGCGCTGCCTTGTGGCGGAGTGCTGGACATTTTGGTGGAGCGCCTGGCCCCAGGTGCGGCCAGTCAACAGTATTTACAGCAGATGCAAAATGCTGTGGGCGGCGCCACCTCGCTCTATAAACACATTGTGCTGCCAGGGCCTTGCCAAACCCTGACGCCCCGCGAGTACGCCAGCAACACCATCGCCGAGTATGACGACAATACCGTGAGCCTGACGGTATCGGCCGCGCCGCGCTTGGTGATAGCCGGGCTCTCGGCGGTGGCGCTTTTTTGCGCCGACTTTGCCGTCGCCCTGGGCTTTGAAACCCTAGTCTGCGAAAGCCGCGAAGAGGTGCTGGCCAATTTTGAATCGTCGCTCAGTAAAGGGGTGGTACTGGTGCGTGAATTTCCGGCCCGCTACCTTGAAAAACACGGTTGCCACTCGGGTACGGCGGTAGTGTCGTTGACCCATGACCCGAGGGTGGATGACATGACGCTCCTTGAAGCGGTGAACACCGACGCCTTTTACATTGGCGCCATGGGCTCGGAGCGCAACAGCCAAAGCCGTATGGCACGGCTCAGGGAGCTGGGGGAGATGACCCCGGCGCAACTGGCCCGTATTCATGCCCCCATCGGCATGGATATCGGCAGTAAAACCCCGGCCGAAATTGCGCTCTCGGTGCTGGCCGATATCGTGCGCCACAAAAACAAGCTCGGCGCCATCAAGCCTGCCAGTCAACTGGCTCTGGCATAAAAAGCCCGGCGGATGCCGGGCTTTTTTTACAGCTCTGCGTCTTCGCGAAGGAGCTTGGCCAACTGGTTGCGGCTGGCACGTATCAAGCGGATGCGGGCTTGCTCGTCGTCCAGGTGCTCCACCGCCGATTCCAGCAACGCTTCGTCGTGTTCGCGAAACTTCTTGATGATATCCAGCACTTCCGACTCAGGCACCCCCAGCTCCATCAAGGTGGCGTGGGTGGCTTGCAAGCCGGCACTGAACGTCTCCCTGAACACCTTGTTGATGCCTTGCTGCTTAAGCTCGATGGCGTGCAGGCGATCGATGGCCCGTACCAGCAATTTGAGGTTGGGAAAGCGCGCCTTACATAGGGCGACAATGGCCATGGAGTCGCGTTTGTCGTCTACCGCCACCACCAGAATGTTGGCCTCATGGGCACGGGCCTGGTCCAGCAAATCGTATTCGGTGGCGTCCCCCAAGAACACTTCAGCCCCATATTTACGCACCAAAGACACGTGGGTCGCGTTTTTATCCAGCGCAATAAAGGGAATGCGATAGGCGGCTAGCACCCGGCCCACTATCTGCCCGAAACGGCCAAACCCGGCCACGATGACCCGGGGTTTATCCGACGGGGCAGGCCTTGGGGCATCTTCAGTCTGGGTGACTTTGCCACAGAGCTTTTTAACCAAGCCAAAAAACCAGGGGGTGAGCACCATGGATAGCCCAACCACCATTACCAAGAGTTCGTGCTGACGCTCGGTTATCAAACCATTAAGACCGGCCTGGCTGGCCATGACAAAGGCAAACTCGCCCCCTTCACTGAGCAGCACCGCCAGTTGCAGGGCCTTGAGCCAGTTATGGCCCCAAAGCCGGGCGAGCGGCCAGAGCACCAGCACTTTAACCAGCAGGAATATCAGCAGGGCCACCAGCACATCTCTGGGCGCTGTCCAGAGAAGTTCGAGCTTTAAGGTCATGCCGATGGCCATAAAGAACAGCCCCAGCAGCAAGCCTTTAAAGGGCTCGATGTCGGCGTGAAGTTGGTGGCGATAAGAGGAATTGGCCAGCAGGGTGCCGGCCAGGAAGGCACCCATACCGGCCGAAAGCCCCAGCTCTTCCATCAGCCAGGCGCTGCCCAGCACCAGCAGCAGGGTCATGGCGGTTAGCACTTCCCGCACCTTGGAGGCCACCACTGCTTCCATCAAGCGCGCCAGACCAAAGCGGGCAAAAAGCGCCACCCCGGCCAGGGCGCCAATGATGAGATACCAAGGCGCGAGGTGGGTTTCGCCGCCGCCAGGGGAGAGAGCCGCCAACAGCAGCAACAGCGGCACCACCGCCATGTCTTGGAACAGCAAAATGGCAAAGCTGTCCTGGCCCTGCTTTGAGGTGATAAGGCCGTGTTCTTTCAACAGTTGTACCGCAAAAGCGGTAGAGGAGAGTGACAAGGCCGCGCCTATTACCAGGGCGGTTTGCCAGCTTAAATGAAAGGCCATGCCGACCCCGGTAAACACCAGGGTGGTTAATACCAGTTGGCCGGTGCCCAGCACGAAGATGGCACTTTTTAGCTGGATAACCCGGCTGGGTGAAAGCTCAAGGCCCAGCACGAACAGCATCATGATGATGCCAAGTTCGGAGAATTTCAGCAGCGTCTCAGTATCGCCCACCAAGTTAAAGGCGGAGGGCCCGAGGATCAGCCCCACCGCTAGGTAGGCCAGCACCGGGCTTAATTTCAGGCGTCGAAACAGCGGCACACCGATAACGGCGGCCAACAAAAATAACAAGATTAACTCGGGGTGGGACATGGCCGGTTCCGGTGGCAAAGAGTGCAGTGTGTCAAATGCGTTGATTGTCGCCAAGTGGCAGGCAGGACGCAATAAGACGTGACGCCGATCACGGGCTTGTTTAGCGCGCTTTGGGTATAGTCGCGGGCGACTAAAAAAACATAACCAAAAATCAAGGTGAGCTTATGCAGTCCTCCCTGACCACCCGGATCTTTGTCGCCCTTGCAGCCGGGCTGATATTCGGAACCCTCAGCCGCGTGTTCTTCGCGGATGTCGATTTTATCCACCAGACCCTTATCCACGACCTGTTCGGGACCGCCGGCGGCCTGTTTGTGTCCCTTATTAAGTTGATGGTGGTGCCGTTGGTGTTTATCTCTATCGTCAACGGCGTCTGTTCGCTGGAAAACCTCGGCCAGTTCGGCCGCTTGGGTACCAAGACCTTCTTGTTGTATCTGGTGAATACCGTGCTGGCCATCGCCGTGGCCCTGACTCTGGCCCTGTGGCTGGCGCCGGGGGAGGGCGCAGGCCTTACCCTTAACGGCCAGCCTTTTACTCCCAGCTTCACCGAGCCGCCGTCGCTGTTGCAGCTGGTGGCTTCGGTGGTGCCGTCCAACCCCTTCAAGGCTTTTGTAGACGGCAACATGTTGCAAATCCTGTTTATGGCCATCATCACCGGCATTGCCATCAAGGGCCTGGGCGGGGAGGAGACGCGCGCCGCGGCCCGGGGTTTTGCCATCGCCAATAAGGTGATGATGAAGCTGGTGGTGATGGTGATGTCCCTGGCGCCATTGGGGGTGTTGTTCTTAACCACCGGCCTTGCCGCCACCCTCGACACCCGCTCTATCGCAGCCGTCGGCTCTTACGTGGGCAGCAATATCGCCATCATGCTGCTGTGGATGCTGGTGTTCTACCCCATGGTGGTCAGCCTGTTTACCGGCATCAGCCCCTGGCTGTATCTGGCTAAGTTGCGCGAGCAGATTTTCTTCTCGCTCTCTACTGCCAGCTCCAATGCCACCATTCCGGTGACCTTCAAGACCCTAACTGAAAAACTGGGGGTAGATAAGACGGTGGCGGGTTTCGGGGTGCCCCTTGGCGCCACCATGAACATGTCAGGCTCTGCCATCTATATGACAGTGGCCACCATCTTTGTGGCCAATGCCTATGGCACAGGCCTTGATGCCAGCCAAATGGTGGCCCTGGCTACCACCACCTTTATGCTGGCCATCGCGACCGGCGGGGTGCCGGGAGGCGCGGCGGTGATGACCGGGGTATTACTGCACCAACTGGGGCTACCCATGGAAGCCATGGCCATCATCCTTGCCACCGACCGGATCTGCGATGCTTTTGTTACCGCCACCAACGTGGTGGGGGATACGGCGGTATCGACCCTGGTGGCAAAAACCGAAGGGTCTATCTGCCACAACGCCTTGAAAAGCACTGATAACATCTTGGTGGAAGGATAAAAAAGACCCCGGCTTGGCCGGGGTTTTCTTTGATATACTGGCCCAAAACTACCTATGACAGCAGCACTATGATCCCGAGAATCGACGCCGTCCCGTCTTTGTCAGCGCCTTATCAGGCCTACCTTGAAGCCCTGGCCAACGCCGGTTTTAAAGGGGAAATCGAGAAGCGCTACAGCGAGCGCCTGGCGGTGGCGACCGACAACTCGGTGTATCAATTGCTGCCCCAGGCGGTGCTGCTGCCCAAAGACCACAGCGACGTGGTGCTTTTAGCCCGTATCGCCCGCCAGCACCCCGAGGTGGTGTTTGCCGCCAGGGGCGGCGGCACCGGTACCAACGGCCAGAGCCTCAATACCGGCCTGGTGGTGGATTTGTCCCGGCACATGCGCGGCATTATCGACTTCAACGCCGAAGAAGGCTGGGTCAAGGTACAAGCCGGGGTCATCAAAGATGAGCTCAACGCCTTTTTGCGCCCTCACGGCTTTTTCTTCGCGCCGGATTTGTCTACCTCCAACCGCGCCACCATCGGCGGCATGATAAGCACCGATGCCTCGGGCCAAGGCTCCCTGGTGTACGGCAAAACCTCTGACCATGTGCTGGCCATCAAGGCGGTAACCATAGACGGCGACGAGCTCAATACCGGTCAAGTGCCGGTGGCTGAGCTAAGCAGCATAACCGGCAAGCAAGGGCAGCTTAGCCGCGCCATCGCCGAGCGACTGGCCGCCAAACGCGCGCTTATCTTAAGCACCTTCCCGCGCCTTAACCGCTTTTTGACCGGTTACGACCTTGAACACGTCTTTGACGAAGAGATGGCCCATTTCGACCTTGGCCGCCTTATCTGTGGCGCCGAAGGCTCCTTGGTGTTCGTGACCGAAGCCAAGCTGCACGTTAACGCCATTGCGCCTTACAAGACCCTTATCAACGTCAAGTACGACAGCTTTGAAAAGGCCCTTCGAAGCGCGCCGCTGATGATTGAAGCCAAGGCCACCTCGGTGGAGACCATGGACTCAAAGGTGCTGAACCTGGCCCGCGAAGACATCATCTGGCACCAGGTCAAAGATCTTATCAGCGACGTGCCCGGCGCTGACATGCAAGGCATCAACATCGTTGAGTTCAACGACACCGACCAGGCCTCCCAAGAGGCCAAAGTTGCCGCCATCTGCGCCAAACTGGACGCTGCTGTCGGCACAGACAGCGGCATTATCGGCTACCAGCTCACCCAGGACTTAGGCGAGATAAACCGCATCTACGCCATGCGTAAAAAGTCGGTGGGGCTGCTGGGTAACACCCCGGGCCGCGCCAAGCCTCAGCCTTTTGCCGAAGACACCGCGGTACCGCCCCAGAACCTGGCCGATTTTATCCTCGAGTTTCGGGCGCTGCTGGACAGCAAAGGCCTTTACTACGGCATGTTTGGCCACGTTGATGCCGGGGTGCTGCATGTGCGCCCGGCGCTGGATCTTATCGATCCGGCGCAAGAAAAGCTGATGCGCGACATTTCCGACGAGGTAGTGGCCTTGGTGGCCAAATACGGTGGCCTGATGTGGGGCGAGCACGGCAAGGGCTTTCGCTCAGAATACGGCCCCACCTTCTTTGGCGAGCTGTGGGACGACCTTCGCTGGGTGAAAAGCCAGTTTGACCCCCACAACCGCATGAACCCCGGCAAAGTCTGTATTCCGCTGGAAGAGGGTCATCAGTTGGTGTCGGTGGACGGGCCCAAGCGCGGTGCTCAGGACCGGCAAATTCCGATTTCGGTGCGCGACAGCTTTGGCGGCGCCATGACCTGTAACGGCAATGGCCTTTGCTTTAACTATGATGCCACCACGCCGATGTGCCCCAGCTATCGCATCAGTGGCGACCGGCGTCATTCCCCCAAGGGGCGCGCCGGGCTGATGCGTGAGTGGCTGCGGCTTTTGGCCGAGAAAGGCGTAGACCCGGATCTTGAACAAAAAAGCGGTAAAAAGCTGCCGTTTTTCAACCGCCTGCGTAACACCTTTAGCGGCGAGTACGATTTCACCCAGGAAGTAAAAGAAGCGATGGACGGGTGCCTTGCCTGCAAGGCCTGCTCCAGCCAATGCCCCATCAAAGTGGATGTGCCGAGCTTTCGCTCCCGCTTTTTAGACCTCTACCACCAGCGCTATCTGCGGCCGTTAAAGGACCACTTGGTGGCCAATGTGGAGCAGAGCACGCCGCTGATGGCGCGTTTCCCTAAACTGGTCAATGGCCTGCTGGGCCAACGCTGGGTGCAGGGATTACTAAAGAAAACCACCGGCATGGTGGATACGCCGCTGCTGTCGGTGCCTACCTTGGCCGGCCAGCTCGATGGCCACGACGCCCTGAACTGGGACCTTACCGCCCTTAAGGCGCACCCCGAGCGCGAGCGTCTGGTGCTGGTGGTGCAAGATCCCTTCACCAGCTTCTATGACGCCAAGGTGGTAGCAGATCTGGTGCGCTTTATCGAGAAACTCGGTTTTGTGCCCAAGCTGGTGCCTTTTAAGCCCAATGGCAAGCCCGAACACGTTAAAGGCTTTATGGCCCGCTTTGCCAAAACCGCCGCCAACGCCGCTGCGTTTTTTAATGAACTTAACGCGCTGGGCGCGCCGCTGGTGGGGGTCGACCCCTCCTTGGTGCTTTGCTACCGGGACGAATACCCAAAGGCCTTGGGTGATAAGCGCGGTAACTTCCAGGTGCTGTTGGCCCAGGAGTGGCTAAGCGCGCTGCCAGATAGCGCCTTTGCAGCGATTCAAGGGCAGGGCAATGCCACCCTTTTTGCCCACTGCACCGAGAAAACGGCGCTCCCTACCAGCGAGCAAAGCTGGGAGGGTATTTTTGCCAAGGCCGGGCACCAGCTGGCGGTGGCCAACGTTGGTTGCTGCGGTATGGCCGGCACCTACGGCCATGAGGCGGCCAACCTAGGCAACTCCAAGGGTATCTATGAGCTGTCTTGGCGCAGCGCCGTGGCCAAAGCCGATACGGTGCTGGCCACCGGCTACTCCTGTCGCTGCCAGGTGGCAAGGCTTGATGGCGCCAAACCGCTACACCCCATTCAGTGGCTGCTGGAGCAATGCCGATGAGATGGCTCAGATGGATGCTGTACCTGCTGGTACTGGCCGGCCTTAACCGTGAAATGAATACCGGCTGGCATTGGCCTACCGCCATCTTGCTGGGATTTGTGTTCCTGGTGGTGCTTTTTGAGTGGTTACTGGCGGTAAGAGGGGGCCGGCAACTGGGTGAACTTCGCGGGGTAAAGGTGGCCGGTGACACCCTTATTCTGCAATTTGACACCCTGTCGTTGATGGTGCCAAGGCAACATCTCGTTAAAGTCCATGGCGGTTATTTGCTCAAAACTGCGCCCTTCAAGCTGCTGCTGAGGTCCGGCCAGTTGTCAGAAAAGGACCGTAACACCCTGAAAGGTGCCTTACTCTGACGTTAACTCCAAAGAAGATGGCTGGATGGCCATCTTTCAAGGTGTTGATTTTAAAGAATTAAAAAAACTTCAAAAAAAGCCTTGTGCCAATTTGTCTGCCCATGCTAGTTCTATTAGCACTTTCGCAACGTTCAAGCAGGGTCTCACTGTGAACACCTTTACACAAAAAGCCATTCTCCTCGTACTCGTGCTCGTGGTGGTGATTATTCGCCAACCGCGCGGGGTGCTTTTGTGTAAACGCTAACGAAAGCAAGATTCTAAAAACCCCCGCGCTGAGAAGCCCGGGGGTTTTTTCGTATAAGGGCCAAGGAAAATACCGTCATGAACCAAGCCAGACCGATAGTTGAAAGCATCACAGGAGCGCAAGCCCTGGTTGAATGCCTGCAGGAACACGGCGTCCATACCCTGTTTGGGTATCCCGGCGGCGCCATCATGCCCATCTACGACGCTTTGTACGAAGCCGAGCTGAACCACGTGTTGTGCCGCCATGAGCAGGGTGCTGCCATCGCCGCCATCGGTTACGCCCGTGCTACCAACAGTGTGGGTGTGGTGATGGCCACCTCCGGCCCTGGCGCCACCAACCTCATCACCGGTCTGGCCGACGCCATGATGGATTCCATCCCCCTGGTGGCCATCACCGGCCAAGTGGCTCGTTCTGTTATGGGCACCGATGCCTTCCAGGAGATCGACGTGCTGGGCCTGTCCCTGGCCTGCACCAAGCACAGCTACCTGGTGGAAGACCCTGAAGACTTGCCCCGTATTATCGAGGAGGCCTTTGCCCTGGCCCAAAGCGGCAAGCCCGGCCCGGTGTTGGTGGACATTCCCAAAGACGTGCAGCAAGCCGCCATCAGCCGCCAGGCCAAAACCAAGCCGGCCCCCAAGGCCACCCAGGTTGACTTTGCTGCCCTGAACCGTGCCGAAACCCTGCTGTGCACCGCCCAAAAGCCCATCGCCTACATCGGCGGCGGGGTTGGCATGAGCGGCGCGGTGGAGGAGATGCGCGAGTACCTGCTGGCCACCGGCATGCCCTGTGTGGAGACCTTAAAAGGCCTTGGCACAGGCGGCCTGGATTACGCCTTCAACCTGGGTATGCTGGGCATGCACGGCAGCCGCGGCGCCAACATGGCGGTGCAGGAGTCCGATCTGCTGGTGGTGATCGGTGCCCGTTTCGATGACAGGGTAACCGGCAAGCTGGACGAGTTTGCCCCCAACGCCCGGGTCATCCATGTGGACATCGACGCTGCCGAAATGGGCAAACGCCGCCATGCCGATGTGCCCCTGGCCATGGACGCCAAAGAAGCCTTAAAACACCTGGCCCGAGTGCAAACCAATCCTGACTGGCAGGCCCACTGCGCCACCTACAAGGCCGAGCATTCCTTCACCGCCCCGCGCGCGCCAGACCACATTCATGCCCCTTGGCTGCTGAGCGAGCTGTCCCAGAAGGCCGGCCGCGAAGCGCGGGTCTGCTGCGACGTAGGCCAGCACCAGATGTGGGTAGCCCAGCACATGCAGTTTGACCATCCCACCCGCCATATCTCATCGGGCGGCCTGGGCACCATGGGTTTTGGCCTGCCGTGCGCCATCGGTGCCAAGCTGGCTTGCCCCGACACCGAAACCATCCTGGTAACAGGTGACGGCTCCATCATGATGAACATCCAGGAGCTGGCCACCATCAAGCGCATGAACCTGTCGGTGAAAATTCTGCTGCTGGACAACCAGCGCTTAGGCATGGTGCGCCAGTGGCAAACCCTGTTCTTTGAAGGGCGCCACAGCGAAGTGGACCTGTCTGACAACCCCGATTTTCTGACCATTGCCAGCGCCTTTGGTATCCAAGGAGAGCGCTTGAGCCACCCGGACCAAGTGGATACGGCGCTGGACCGTTTCCTGGCCGCCAAAGGCAGCTACTTCCTGCATGTGGCCATTCCCAGCGAACTGGGGGTGTGGCCGCTGGTTCCCCCCGGCAAGGGCAATCACCAGATGATGGAGGCTTAAGCGGTGACCCAGAGCACGTTGTACATCACCTTACGCCCCGCGCCCGCCGCCCTGGAGCGCCTGCTGCGCCTGGTTCGCCACCGCGGCTTTGAATTGACCCAGGTGCAATGGCAGCCAGAAGGCGTGCGCCTGAGTGTGACACACGAACATCCCTTGTCTCATTTAACCCGGCAGTTGGAGAAGCTGGCTGACGTGGTATCCCTTTCGGAGGAAGCAGTATGAACCGCGCGGATTTTATATGGATGGACGGGCACCTGGCCCCCTGGAGCGAAGCCCAGGTCCATCCCATGAGCCATAGCATGCACTATGGCACGGCCTTCTTTGAGGGCGTTCGCGCTTACGACACGCCCACCGGCCCCGTGGTGTTTCGCCATTGCGACCACATGCAGCGCCTCAAGGACTCGGCCAAGATTTACCGCTTCACCATCCCCTATACCGTGGACGAGCTGATGGCGGCCACCCGCCAGGTACTGAACGCCAATAACCTGCGCAGCGCCTACATCCGCCCCTTGGCCTACATGGGCGAAGTGGGTATGGGTGTGGTACCCCAGCACATGGAAATGTCGGTACTGGTTGCCGCCTTTGCCTGGGGCCGCTACCTGGGGGCGAGCGCCCTGGAAGAAGGGGTAGACGCCTGTGTGTCGTCCTGGAACCGCGCAGCGCCCAATACCTTCCCCACTGGGGCCAAAGCAGCCGGTAACTATTTGTCTTCCCTGCTCATTGCCACCGAAGCGCGCCGCAACGGTTTTCACGAAGGCATTGGCCTGGATGCCCGTGGCCAGGTCTCTGAAGGGGCAGGGGAGAACATCTTCCTGGTGAAAAACGGCGTGCTGTATACCCCGCCGGCTACCGCTTCGATTTTGCCAGGGATCACCCGCGACACCATCGTCACCCTGGCCCGCGCCGAAGGCATTGAAGTGGTGGAAGGGGCCATCGCCCGCGAGGCCCTGTACGTGGCCGACGAAATCTTCTTTACCGGTACCGCCGCCGAAGTGACCCCGGTGCGCTCCATCGACCGCTGCCCGGTAGGCGACGGTAAGCGTGGCCCGGTAACCGAGCTGATGCAGCAACGCTTCTTTGGCCTTTTTAACGGCGAAACCGAAGACAAATGGGGCTGGTTGGACAGTGTGGAGGCCAAAGATGCCGCAGCGTAGAAGTGACACCACCTTAAAGGGCCGCCGCAATGCCGGCGCCCGTGCCCTGTGGCGGGCCACCGGTTTGGGTGATGGCGACCTGAAAAAGCCTATCATCGCCATTGCCAACTCTTACACCCAGTTCGTGCCAGGGCATGTGCATTTGAAAGACCTGGGCGACCTGGTGGCTGGCGCCGTGCGCGAAGCGGGTGGCACCCCGCGGGAATTTAATACCATCGCCGTGGATGACGGCATCGCCATGGGCCACGACGGCATGCTCTACTCGCTGCCGTCCCGTGAACTCATCGCCGACGCGGTGGAAACCATGGTCAACGCCCACTGCGCCGACGCCCTGGTGTGCATCTCCAACTGCGACAAAATCACCCCCGGCATGTTAAACGCCGCGCTGCGGCTGAACATCCCTACCATTTTTGTCTCCGGTGGCCCCATGGAAGCCGGCAAGACCAAGCTGTCGGACCAAATCATTAAGCTGGATTTGGTAGACGCCATGGTCAAAGCGGCCGACCCCAATGTGTCTGACGCCGATGTCGAGCAGGTGGAAAAATCCGCTTGCCCTACCTGCGGCGCCTGCTCAGGTATGTTCACCGCCAACTCCATGAACTGCCTGACCGAGGCCCTGGGCCTGGCCCTGCCTGGTAACGGCTCGATGCTGGCCACCCACAAGAAGCGTGAAGGCCTGTTTTTGGAAGCGGGCAAACGCATCATGGAATTGGTGGAAGCCTGGTACGACAAAGGTGACGAGCGGGCCCTGCCGCGCACCATCGCCAGCCGCCCCAGCTTTATGAACGCCATGGCCATGGACATCGCCATGGGCGGCTCTACCAACACCATCCTGCACCTGCTGGCTGCTGCCCAGGAAGGGGAAGTGGATTTTGGCCTGACCGAGATTGACGCCCTGTCCAAGAAGGTACCGCAGCTTTGCAAAGTGGCCCCGGCCACCAACAAATACCATATGGAAGATGTGCACCGCGCCGGCGGCGTGATGGGTATCCTGGGCGAGCTGGCCAAAGGCGGGCTGCTGGACACCAGCACCCCCAACGTGCGCGGCGAAACCTTAAAAGACACCCTGGCGGCCTTTGAAACCGCCAAGCAAGCCGAGTTCTATCTGGCCGGTCCGGGTGGGATCCCCTCCAGTACCGCGTTTTCCCAGAACAGTTACTGGCCCACCCTGGACCTGGACAGAGACAACGGTTGTATCCGAAGCGTCGAAGGCGCTTACCGCCAAGACGGCGGCCTGGCGGTACTGCGCGGCAATCTGGCCCCTAATGGCGCAGTGGTAAAAACCGCCGGGGTTTCTGACGAGCAGCTGCACTTTGAAGGCCCAGCCCGGGTTTTTGACAGCCAAGACAGCGCCGTTGAAGCCATTCTGGCCGGCAAGATAAAAGCGGGCGACGTGGTGGTCATTCGTTATGAAGGCCCCCGTGGCGGCCCGGGTATGCAGGAAATGCTGTATCCCACCAGTTATTTGAAATCCATGGGTCTCGATAAAGACTGCGCCCTGATCACCGACGGCCGTTTCTCCGGCGGCACTTCGGGGCTGTCCATCGGCCACATGGCGCCGGAAGCGGCCGCCAAGGGCCCGCTGGCGCTGGTGGAAGAGGGCGATACCATCGTTATCGATATCCCCACCCGTGAGTTGTCGGTAAAGCTGACCGACGAGGCGCTGGCCGAGCGGGCCAACACCGCCACCTACCGGCCTGGCCCGCGCCAGCGGCAGATCACCGCCTGGCTGCGCACCTACTCCTTGCTGGCCACCTCGGCCGACAAGGGCGGTGTGCGCGACAAAGACATCCTGTCGGGGGCGCCATGCTAGACGGCTACGGTTACCTGCGCGAAGCCCTGTGCTCGCCGGTGTACGAGGTGGCCAAAGCCACCCCGGTCAACCGGTTGGCCCGGCTGTCTGAACGCCTGGGCCAGGATGTCTGGCTAAAACGCGAAGACTTGCAACCTGTACACAGCTTCAAGTTGCGTGGTGCCTACCACAAAATCGCCAGCCTGCCCTCCGATTGCCCCGGAGTAGTGGCCGCTTCCGCCGGTAACCATGCCCAAGGGGTCGCGCTGTCGGCGCGCGCCCTGGGGTTTAAAGCCATTATCGTGATGCCCACCCAGGCGCCGTCCATCAAGGTCGAAGCCGTGAAGGCCCTGGGCGCAGAAGTGGTGCTCTTTGGCGACAACTTCGATGCCGCCAAGGACCACGCCCAGACCTTGAGCAGCCAACAGGGCTTTGCTTTTGTGGCGCCCTTTGATGACGAAAAAGTCATCGCCGGCCAGGGCACCCTGGGCCTTGAGCTTATCAAGGAGCTGCCGAAGCTCGATGTGCTGTTCCTGCCCGTTGGCGGTGGCGGCCTGGCCGCCGGCGTGGCGGCGGTTATCAAGCAGCTTAAGCCTGAAATTCGTGTAGTCGCCGTCGAGCCCGATGACGCCGCTTGTTTCAAGGCCGCTTTTGAAGCGGGCGCCCCGGTTACCCTGGAGGAAGTGGGCACCTTTGCCGACGGCGTCGCCGTCAAACGCATCGGCAGCGAAACCTTTCGGGTGATGAACCAGTTTGTGGACGAGGCCATCACCGTCAGCAATGACGCTATCTGCGCCGCCATCAAAGACATCTTTGAAGACGTGCGGGCCGTGGCCGAGCCTGCCGGTGCTCTGTCCCTGGCCGGGCTTAAAGCCTGGTGCGAACAGCACCCCGAGTTCAAAGGGCAGGTGGGGGCGGTGCTGTCTGGCGCCAACCTCAACTTTCACCTGCTGCGCCAGGTGTCTGAGCGCTGCGATCTGGGCGAAGGCACCGAAGCGGTATTGGCGGTGACCATCCCCGAACGGCCCGGCAGCTTTTTGGCGCTGTGCCGCACCTTAAAGGGCAGGGCGGTCACTGAGTTCAGCTACCGCTACCGTGACACTGCCGAGGCGCAAATTCTGGTGAGCGTGCGTACCGGCGGTATCTATGAACGCACCGCCCTGGTGGCGGACCTGGAGCAAAGCGGCTTTGACGTGTTGGACTTGTCCGACAACGAGCTTGCCAAGCTGCACGTGCGCTACATGGTGGGGGGCCGCCCGCCGGTGCACCGCTCTGAGCGCTTGTACAGCTTTGCCTTTCCCGAACACCCCAAAGCGCTGCTGGCGTTCCTTGAGAACCTTGGCAGCCAGTTTGATATTTCCCTGTTTCACTATCGCCATCATGGCGCCGACGTCGGCCGGGTACTGGCTGCTTTTGCCGACGCCGAAAACGACAGCTTGACCCGGCACCTCGATTCCATCGGGTATCCGTACCGGGCCGAAGACGATAATCCCGCTTACAGCCGATTTTTATGTTGAAGGAGCAAGAACCCATGACCGCATTTCACCAAAAGCCCCTGCGTACCCAGTTGCAGGCCCTGCGCCAATGTCACCCGGTGCCCAAAAGCGCCTTCAGTGACGGCGTTGAGGTGCTCAAGGGTAAGCAGATCGTTATTCTGGGCTGCGGTGCCCAGGGTCTGAACCAGGGCCTGAACCTGCGCGACAGCGGCCTGAACGTGGCTTACGCCCTGCGTCAGTCGTCTATCGACAGCAAAAACGCCTCCTATCAGCGCGCCAAGGACAACGGTTTTCATGTTGGTTCTTTTGAAGAGCTGGTGCCCAATGCCGACTTGGTGATGAACCTCACCCCCGATAAGCAACACGGCCCGGTGGTTAACGGCATCATGCCGCTGATGAAACAAGGCGCCTTCCTGGGTTATTCCCACGGCTTTGACGTGATTGAAGCCCAGCGCGAAATTCGTGACGACATCACCGTGATAATGGTGGCGCCCAAGTGCCCCGGCACCGAAGTGCGGGCCGAGTACCTGCGCGGCTTCGGCGTACCGACCCTTATCGCCGTCCATCAAGACCCGCAAGGCCTGGGCCTGGCTTGGGCCAAGGCCTGGTGCGCCGGTACCGGTGGCCACCACGCCGGTGTACTGCTGTCGAGCTTTGAGGCGGAAGTGAAATCTGACCTGATGGGCGAGCAAACCGTGCTGTGCGGCTTGCCGCAAGCGGTGTGCGTAGCCGGCTTTGAGCGCCTGGTAGAGCTGAATGTACCGGCGGCCCAGGCGGCGTCTTTCTACCAGTTCGGTATCGAGCAGGTGTCCGAGAGCATGAAGGCCGGTGGCGTGCGCCTGGCGTTTTCCAAGCTGAGCCCGGCCGAGCGTGTGCATGCTCGCCGCGAAGCCGACAAACTCAAAGCCGCCTTCCGCCCCTTATTTGAAAAACACATGGAC
This sequence comes from Gallaecimonas pentaromativorans, assembly GCF_003751625.1. Taxonomy (NCBI): domain Bacteria; kingdom Pseudomonadati; phylum Pseudomonadota; class Gammaproteobacteria; order Enterobacterales; family Gallaecimonadaceae; genus Gallaecimonas; species Gallaecimonas pentaromativorans. The sequence continues at coordinate 354,699 of NZ_RJUL01000004.1, read as the reverse complement.
GACATCATCGGCGGCCAGTTTGCCGAAGGTATGATGGCCGACTGGGCCAAGGACGACATCGATCTGCTGACCTGGCGCCAGAACACCGCCGAAACCGGCTTCGAGCAAGCGCCGCCCAGCAGCCATTTCGAGCTGGACTTTGACCGTGCCACCGGCTTGGTCGCGCTGTTCGCCGCCGGTGTTGAGCTGGCCTTTGAAGTGATGGTGGAAGCCGGTATCAGCCCCGCTTCTGCTTACTACGAGTCACTGCACGAGTTGCCGCTCATTGCCAACACCCTGGCTCGTCGCCGCCTGCACGAGATGAACGTGGTCATCAGCGACACCGCCGAGTACGGTAACTACCTGTTCTCCAACGTTGCCACCGGCATTGTCAAAGACGTGATGGCTGGCTGGGATCTCAAGGAATTGGGTGAAGGCGGCCAGTTTGACGCCGTGGACGATGCTACTTTGTCCCTGGTGGACGAGCAGAACCAGAATCATCCCATCGAAGCCGTCGGGGCTTCCTTGCGCGCTTACATGCGCGAACGTTGAGGCGATAAAGGCAAGGACCCTTAAATGCCAAAGGCCCCTTTCGGGGCCTTTTTTTATGCCGGTGGCTAAGGCTTATTTGCCGCCGCGAGCGATGATCTCACGGGCCATTTGGTCGGCGATGATGCCGGTCGGCTTTTGCTGGGTATCGGCGCGGGCGAAGATATCCAGCAAGGTGGCATAAATTTCTTCGACCTTGGCGGTGGCCTTGGTTTTGTCGTAATCCTTCTCGAAGGACACGTTGATGATGCCGCCTGCGTTGATGACGTAGTCAGGGGCGTAGAGGATGCCCTTGTCGCGCAGCAGCTGGTCATGACGCGCCTCGGCCAACTGGTTGTTGGCACAACCGGCGATGATGGTGGCTTTGATGCGATCAATGGTGTTGTCGTTGACGGTGGCACCCAGGGCACAAGGGGCGTAGATGTCGACGTCCAAGTCGTAAATGTCGTCCAGGCCAACGATGGTGGCGCCCAGTTCGGCTTCGGCTTTTTTCAGGGCCGCTTCGTTGATGTCGGTCACAAACAACTTGGCACCGGCGCGAGCCAGGTGTTCGCACAGGTAGTAACCAACAGAACCCAGGCCTTGTACTGAGACTTTCAGGCCTTCTAAGTCGTCGCGGCCCAGCTTGTGCTTAACGGCCGCCTTGATACCCAGGTAGGTGCCAAGGGCAGTAAAAGGAGACGGGTCGCCAGACAGGCCTTCGATACCGGCCACAAAGTCAGTTTCCATTTGGATGTGGGCGATGTCCTTGGTGGAGGTGCCCACGTCTTCGGCGGTCACGTAGCGGCCACCCAGAGAATTGAGGAAACGGCCGAAAGCGCGGAACAGGGCTTCGGACTTCATGGTTTTGGCATCGCCGATGATCACCGATTTTCCGCCACCAAAGGGCAGGCCGGCCAGGGCATTTTTATAGGTCATACCACGAGACAAACGCAGGACATCGGTCAGGGCTTCATCGTCGGATGCGTAGTTCCACATCCGGCAACCACCGACGGCCGGGCCGCAGTTGGTGTTGTGGATAGCGATGATTGCCTTGAGTCCGGTTTCAACATCATGACAGAAGACCACTTCTTCATGACCGTCGAACGCTGTGTGATTGAATACAGCCACGTCGTTGTTCTCCGTTATAGGTAAGGGTTGCACCATTGCTTACTGCTGAGTTTACGTTTCCGTAAACGTAAAATAAAGGTGCTCGTGACGGCGCACATCTTAGAGAGTTATCGCCATCCTTTCCAGACGGCCAGAAGGGTACAGGGGCTGATCCAACCAGTAAAGAAATATGGACATTAGGCCCCTTGCCAAGGGCCTTCGGCCCCGTTATCGTAGGCCGCAAGCTGTATTGATAAGAGAATGTAAAATGGCCGAACAACAAGAAAACGGACAAGGTCAAGCGCCGCAAATTACCGACGAACAGCGTCGTGAGTTGGAAGCGCAGTGGGTGCGCGACAGCCTGCAAAAGGCCAACAGCTACCTGGCGAAAAAAGGCATCATGCCCCAGGGTGTTCGCCAAGCAGACAGCCGGATACTGCCTCCGTTGATGGCGGTATGGCGTATTAAGGCAAGGGAAAATAACCGTGTCTCTGACTACTGGGTTATCTCTGGAAACTTGCCAACGGACCATGTGCCACTCAGCGTGGCTCCCAATGCCCGAGAGGCGGTTCGGCACTTTTCCTTCAACTGGCAACTGCAAGCCGAGAACATTGCCAAGGGCCCAGGTAGAGCTGATCCGGTGCAAATGAACTTTGCTCGATTGCTGGTCAATCGTGCCGAAGGGCTTTATGGGATATTTAACGACCCCGCCCTTTGGCAAAACGAACCCGCATGAAAAAACCGCCCCGAGGGGCGGTTTTTTTAGGCCTCTTCGAAGAAGAAATACCCTTTATTGATAAGCAAGGTCAACACCACCAACGCCTCGGTTTGCGCGGCGAGTAGCGCCGGATCGGGCGCATCGCTGTCGGCCAGCGTTTGTGCGGCGGCCTGGGGCATGGGGTAGGCTTCACCGTCGACAAAGAGGGTGTCGGCGACCGTTGCCAGGTACAGGGCGCGAGCCCCGGCCAGGCGGCGCAGCACCGCGCCTTCTTCCAAAAGCTGCTGCACTTCGTCAACGTCGTATTCCGGCTCGCTAGGAGCCAAGTCCAACTCGTGCTTGGCTTCTGACAGGTACAGGCCAAAGAAGCGGTGCAAGGTGGCTTCATCGTCGAAGATCTGGGTCAGGTTGGATTTCAGGCGGTTAAGCTCAGGCAGGGTTATCTCGCCGGTGTGCTCGCGCACCCGAAGGTCAGGATCGCCATAGCGGTGGTTGTAGCGCTCTTCATCGATAGCCAGGTCAGCAAAGTGACTCAGCAAGTCGCGCCCCGACGGCGCCCGAAAGCCCACCGAGTAGTTAAGGGCGGCTTCGATGGCGTAGCCCTCGTGGGGAAAGCCCGGCGGAATATAAAGAATATCGCCGGCTTCCATTTCCACGTCGATAAGGGCGGCGCTGAAGGGCTCAACCTGCAACAGGCTGGGGTGCGGGGTCTGGGTTTTCAGCGGCTGCTTGTCGCCCACCCGCCAACGGCGTTTGCCTTCACCCTGGATGATAAAGACATCGTATTGGTCAAGATGCGGGCCGACACCGCCGCCCGGCACCGAAAAGCTCACCATCAGGTCATCGATGCGCCAGCGCGGCATGAAGCTAAAGAGGTTCATCAGCTCGCTGCTTTGCTCAAACCAATGGTCAACGGCCTGGACCAGCAAGGTCCAGTCTTTCTCGCTGGTGGGGAAATGCTCGAAGGGGCCGTGCTGAACATCCCAGTGCTCGCCGTTTCTGACCACGATGCGCGATTCAATTTCCGCTTCCATGGCCAGACCCGCCAGATCGTTGGCGTCCAGAGGGTCGACAAAGTTTTCGATGCCGCCTTTGATAAGGCAGGGTTTTTTCTGCCAGTACTCAGTCAAAAAGCCTTGAATACCGCCGGGGAGAGCCAGTTTCATCATCTGTGTGGGTTCGTAGGTTTTGATGGGCGTAATGTAACGCAAAGCGCGCCGGGCTGCTTGATGCGGCACAAAAAAAGCGGCCTTAAGGCCGCTCTTTTTTACAGTTCCCGGGTTAACTGCTCGGCAATGCCGATGTAGTTGTCGGGGCGCATTCGTTTCATCTCGGCTTTGACCTGCTCAGGCAGCTCCAGGCCGTCGATGAAGGCGTGCATGCCGGCTTGGTCGACGCGGCGGCCACGGGTCAGCTCTTTGAGCTTCTCGTAGGGTTTTTCGATGCCATAGCGGCGCATCACGGTCTGGATAGGCTCGGCCAGCAGTTCCCAGTTCTGGTTGAGCTCGTCCAGCAGGCTTTGCTCGTTCACTTCCAGCTTGGAAATGCCTTTGAGGGTGGCTTCATAGGCTATTACCGAGTAAGCGGTGCCCACACCCAGGTTACGCAGCACTGTGCTGTCGGTGAGGTCTCGCTGCCAGCGCGACACCGGCAGCTTGGCGGCCAGGTGGCCGAACACGGCATTGGCCAGGCCCAGGTTACCCTCGGAGTTTTCAAAATCGATGGGGTTAACCTTGTGGGGCATGGTGGAAGAGCCAATCTCGCCAGCCACGGTTTTTTGCTTGAAGTGACCCAGAGCAATGTAGCCCCAAACGTCGCGGTCAAAATCAATCAAGATGGTGTTAAAGCGGGCCAGGGCGTCGAACAGCTCGGCGATGTAGTCGTGAGGCTCAATCTGGGTGGTGTACTTGTTCCACACCAGGCCGAGGCTGGTGACAAAGCGTTCGGAAAGCACGGGCCAGTCTACATCGGGGTAAGCGCTGTAGTGGGCGTTGAAGTTACCCACGGCGCCGTTGATTTTACCCAGCAGCTCGACATTGGCGATTTGCTTGCGCTGGCGCTCCAGGCGCACCGCGACGTTGGCCATTTCCTTACCCATGGTGGTGGGTGAGGCGGGCTGGCCGTGGGTGCGGGCCATCATCGGTACGGTGACGTACTTGTCGGCCAGAGCTTTGACGGCGTCAATCAGCTTGTCGCAGTAAGGCAACATCACCTGCTGGCGGGCTTCCATCAGCATCAGGCCGTAGGAAAGGTTGTTGATGTCTTCGCTGGTGCAGGCAAAGTGGATGAACTCGGTAACGGCGTTGAGCTCGCTGTTGTCGGCCACTTTTTCCTTGAGAAAATACTCCACCGCTTTCACGTCGTGGTTGGTGGTTTTCTCGATGTCTTTGACCCGCTGGGCGTCGCTTTCGCTAAAGCCGGAAACGATTGCGTTAAGGGCCGCATTAGCCGCGTCAGAAAGCGCCGGAACCTCGGCTATCTTCGGCTCACCGGCCAGCAGCTGCAGCCAGCGCACTTCTACCTGGACGCGGTATTTAATGAGACCGAACTCCGAGAAGATCGGGCGCAGTGCGGCGGCCTTGCTACCGTAGCGGCCGTCGACAGGGGAGATGGCTGTCAGGGCGGACAGTTCCATTATTGGGGGCTCCTTAAGGATTGGCGGGCCTCATCGACCAGAGCGCGACGCTTAAGCAGTAACTGCCAGCGGTTGCCGCCCAGTTGACGCCACAACACCAAAGCGCGGATACCGGCCAGAAGGGCAGCCCGTACGCGGTGTTGGTTGAGGCTTTGTTGCAAATGGATAGGGGATCCGGCCACTTGGATGCGGGCACCCAGGGGGCTGATGAGTTCAACGTAAATATCGGCCAGGTTGTTGAGGACTTTTTCATCCTCGATGCCGTAATGGCTGACCTGGCGCTTGACCTGCTCGATGCGCTCGCCCATCAGGGCCAGCACGTCGCGGCGTTTGGCCAGGCGGCGCTCCAGGGCCAAGAGGCCTATCAGGTAGCGGGTCAGCTCCGGGTCCTTGCGAGAGGAGGTGTCGCCAAGCAGCTCAATCACCAGCCGATAGCCGGTGTCGAGGTTGCCTCCGGCGTAGACATCGGCCGGCACCTGGGGGTTGGTAACCAGCACGCCTTTGACCACGGCATAGAAGTCGTCCATGTCGCAGCTGCCCTGGCGGGCGATTTTTTGCACCAGGCTTACCGCCTGGGCGCAAGCGGCAAGTGCCATGGCCCGGCTCATTGCTCACCTCGGATATAACGTTGGATGATGCCGCCGCCAAGGCAGACTTCGCCTTGATAAAAAACGGCGCTTTGGCCCGGGGTCACGGCAATTTGCGGCTCGTCGAACAGCACTTTGACGTCGCCATTGGCCAGGGGCTCGACGGTGCAGTCGATGTCGTGCTGGCGATAGCGGGTCTTGACGGTCAGCCGGGTGGTTTCAGGGCCCTTGCGGTCAACCCAATCGAGCTGGGTGGCAATGAGGCCGTTGGAGAACAATAGCGGGTGGTCATGGCCCTGAGCCACTACCAATACGTTGCGCTCGACGTTTTTGTCCACCACGTACCAAGGGTCGTCGGAGGCGTTTTTCAGGCCACCGATGCCAAGGCCCTTGCGCTGGCCAAGGGTGTGGTACATCAGCCCTTCATGGCGGCCAATGACGTCTCCTTCCGGCGTTTCGATATCACCGGGCTGGGCCGGCAAAAAGCGCTGCAGGAAGTCTTTAAATTTGCGCTCACCGATAAAGCAGATACCGGTGGAGTCCTTTTTCTTGGCGGTAACAAGGCCTTGCTCTTCGGCGATGCGGCGCACTTCGGGCTTGGGCAGCTCGCCTACCGGGAACAGGGTCTGGCCCACTTGCTGCTCGCCAAGGGCGTAGAGGAAGTAGGACTGATCCTTGTTGTCGTCAAGGCCGCGCAGCAGTTGCCAGTGGCCGTCCACAACGCGGTTACGCACGTAGTGGCCGGTGGCGATAAAGTCGGCGCCAAGGGCATCGGCCGCGTAGTTAAGGAAGGCTTTGAACTTGATTTCCTTGTTGCACATGATGTCCGGGTTGGGGGTGCGCCCGGCTTTGTATTCGTCCAGGAAATACTCGAACACGTTGTCCCAGTACTCGGCGGCGAAGTTGATTTTGTGCAATTTGATACCGAGCTTGTCGCACACGGCCTGCGCGTCCGCCATGTCTTCGGCAGAGGTGCAGTAGTCGGTGTCGTCGTCCTCTTCCCAGTTCTTCATGAACAGGCCTTCGACCTGGTAACCCTGGGCTTTGAGCAGGTAGGCAGAGACAGAAGAATCCACACCGCCGGACATGCCGACGATGACTTTGGTCTCACTAAGGGGCTTGTCGCTCATGGGACTTCAAATAACCTCGGCGAAAAAAGTGCGCGCATTGTAGCAAAAGGCAATGCCTAGCGCAGCACAGACAAGGGGTAATGGCTGCCGGCCTCGAAATCGCGGATGGCCTCAACCACCAGATGGCTGCGAAGGGGGCGATTTTCAAGTGCTTCGGGGGTAAGCCAGAGGCAGCGAAGGATGTCGCTGTCTTCGGGAAAGGTGTCTACCGGCGCCGGCAGGCGCGCGTAAAACACGTGGCGCCAGAAGGTCTTATGGGGAAGCTCCAGATGATACAGCCCCACCATGCCTTGGGGAGAAAGGCTCAGACCCGTTTCCTCTTTTAACTCGCGCTTGGCAGCCTCGATGAGGTTTTCGCCGCGCTCCCAGTGCCCGGCGGGCTGGTTGAGGGTCAACACGCCGCCGATATCTTCTTCTACAAAGAGGTATTGGCCCTGAGCTTCGATAACCCAGGCGATGGTGGCAGCCTGGATCACGGCGCAACCTCCATATACTCACCTGGTTGCAAGGCGTCCAGCCGATACGGGCCTATGGCAACTCGCACCAGGCGCAAGGTGGGAAAGCCAATGTGGGCGGTCATGCGCCGCACTTGGCGGTTACGCCCCTCGCTGATACTTATTTCAAGCCAGGTGGTGGGAATGGCTTTTCGGAAACGCACCGGCGGGTTTCTTGGCCAAAGCGCCGGTTCTTCTATTACTTTGACCTTGGCGGGCAGGGTAGGACCGTCTTTTAAGGTCACCCCTTGGCGCAGCGGGCTAAGCGCGGCCTCTGTTGGCGCCCCTTCTACCTGCACCCAATAGGTTTTGGCGGTCTTTTTACCCGGCTGGGTCAGGCGGGCATTAAGGCCGCCGTCGTTGGTGAGCAGCAACAGGCCTTCTGAGTCGCGGTCGAGGCGCCCGGCGGCATAGATATCAGGGATGGGAATAAAGTCCTTTAGGGTCTGGCGACCAGCTTCGTCGGTAAACTGGCACAGAACATCAAAGGGTTTGTTGAACAACACCAGCCTGGCCGGGCCTTTATTGACGGCAGGGCGGCGAGCCGGGCGCGCTGTGTGCGGCTGGCGCTGAAAAGGGCGCTTGGGTTGCAATTGATAACCTTATACCTAAAGGCGAATGGCCTAAGGCTAGCATCCTGGCGGCCTTGGCCAAAGCGGCGGGCTTCGGGTTTGAACAAAAGCTGCGCAACTGGTCCTACCCAGATTGCAGTTGCGCACAATCTCGGTTGGTGTTGGTATACTCTGCTACCTACTTCACACTTTCGAAGGGCCTTTCCCTTCGAGCACTGCGAAGATGATTCGCCACTCACGCTTAGGAAGTTGTAATTATGACAACAGGCAAGTCGAAGATTATTTACACCATCACCGACGAAGCTCCGGCACTTGCAACCCAGTCTCTGCTGCCCATCATTGAAGCCTATGCCGCCAAGGCCGGCGTGGCTGTTGAGACCCGGGACATTTCCCTGGCCGGTCGTATCATCGCCACCTTCCCCGAATATCTGACCGAGGCCCAGCGCATCGGCGATGATTTGGCCGAACTTGGCGAACTGGCCAAGACTCCCGACGCCAACATCATCAAACTGCCCAACATCTCCGCTTCTGTGCCGCAGTTAAAGGCGGCCATCAAGGAGCTGCAGGCCCAGGGCTACAAGCTGCCCGATTACCCGGAAGAGCCGAAAAACGACGCCGAGAAAGCCATCAAAGCCGGTTATGACAAGGTCAAAGGCTCTGCGGTAAACCCGGTGCTGCGCGAAGGTAACTCTGACCGCCGCGCTCCGGCCTCCGTTAAGCAGTACGCCCGCAAGCATCCCCATTCCATGGGTGCCTGGAGCAAAGACTCCCAGTCTCACGTGGCCAGCATGGCCGATGGCGACTTCTACGGCTCTGAAAAGTCCGTGACCCTCAATGATGCTACCAGCGTCAGCATCGAACTGGTTAAGGCCGATGGCAGCAAAGTGGTGCTCAAAGACAAGCTGGCCCTGCTGGCCGGTGAGGTAATTGACGCCTCCACCATGAGCAAAAATGCACTGGAAGCCTTCTTCGCCGAGCAAATCGCCGACGCCAAGGCCCAAGGCGTGCTGTTCTCTCTGCACATGAAAGCCACCATGATGAAGGTCTCCGACCCCATCATCTTCGGCCACGCGGTAAAAGTGTTCTACAAAGACGTTTTCGCCAAGCACAGCGACCTTTTCAAGCAGCTGGGTGTGGACGTAAACAACGGTATTGGTGATCTGTACGCGCGCCTGCCGGAACTGCCAGCCGAGCAGCGCCAAGCCATCGAAGCTGAGCTTAGCGCCGTGTACGACAACAGCCCGGCGCTGGCCATGGTGGATTCTGACCGCGGCATCACCAACCTGCATGTGCCTTCCGATGTGATAATCGACGCTTCCATGCCGGCGATGATCCGCAGCTCCGGCCAGATGTGGAACGCCAAAGGCGAGCAGCAAGATACCAAAGCGGTGATCCCTGACCGTAGCTACGCCGGTGTTTACCAAGAAACCATCGCATTTTGTAAAGAAAACGGCGCTTTTGACCCCCGCACCATGGGCTCTGTGCCCAACGTCGGCCTGATGGCGCAAAAAGCCGAAGAGTATGGCTCTCACGACAAAACCTTTGAGATCCCTGCTGCCGGCACTGTGCGTGTAGTCGATGCCAGTGGCGCCGTGCTGCTTGAGCACAGCGTGGAAGCTGGTGATATCTGGCGTATGTGCCAGACCAAAGACGCCCCTATCCGCGACTGGGTCAAGCTGGCCGTTAACCGCGCCCGTGCCACTGGCACTCCGGCGGTGTTCTGGCTGGACGAAAACCGTGGCCACGACGCCGAGATCATCAAAAAGGTCAATGCCTACCTACCCGAGCACGACACCAGCGGCCTTGAGATCCTCATCAAATCGCCGGTTGAGGCCACCCGTTACTCCCTGGCCCGTATGAAAGACGGCAAGGACACCATCTCCGTAACCGGTAACGTGCTGCGCGACTACCTCACCGATCTGTTCCCGATCCTCGAGCTCGGTACCAGCGCCAAGATGCTGTCCATCGTGCCGCTGATGAATGGCGGCGGCCTGTTCGAAACTGGTGCTGGCGGCTCTGCACCCAAGCACGTGCAGCAGTTTGAAAAAGAAAACTACCTGCGTTGGGATTCTCTGGGTGAGTTCCTGGCCCTGGCCGCTTCTTTGGAGCACCTGGCCCAGTTCAATAACAACCCCAAAGCCCAAGTGCTGGCCGACACCCTTGACCAGGCGACTGCCAAGTTCTTGGACAACAACAAGTCGCCTGCCCGTAAAGTGGGGCAAATCGACAACCGTGGCAGCCACTTCTACCTGGCCATGTACTGGGCTCAGGCCCTGGCTACCCAGGACAAAGACGCTGAGCTCAAAGCCCAGTTTGCCGGCCTGGCTGAAACCCTCACCAAAGAGGAAGAGACTATCGTTGGCGAGCTGAACGGTGCCCAGGGCGTTGCCGTGGACATCGGCGGTTACTACAAGCCCAACCTGGAGCTGGCCGCCAAAGCCATGCGCCCGAGCCAAACCCTGAACGCCGCTATTGCCGCGCTCTAAGCCGTTTTGGTACTAAAAAACCGCCTCAAACGAGGCGGTTTTTTTATGGGAATTCGGGCATAAAAAAACCCCCGTGGCGGGGGCTTTGGTGGCCGGGCTCGGTTACGGTCACCTTTCCTGGGGCTTAATGTTAACGGCGTGATAGCCTTTAGGCCCCTGAGTCATGTCGAAATTTACTTCCTGGCCAGCTTTGAGCGTTCGGTAACCATCCATTTGAATGGTAGAGTAGTGAGCGAAGACGTCTTCGCCGCCCCCCTCAGGACAAATAAAACCGAAGCCCTTGGCGTTGTTGAACCATTTGACTGTTCCGATAGCCATACGTCATTCCCGTCATTTGTTAACCTGATTGCATCTCGTCGGTACAAGCTACACGAGTGGAGCCCCGACCTACCTCAAAGTACAATTTAGTGAAGAAAACCTTTGAGTCAAGTTTTTTTTAACACTGAATTAACAACCAGTGAGCAAACATTTCGCAAAGGCGCTTGCGAGCAAAAAATCTTAATACAGGACTTGAAAAGCATGGCTGGCAGTACCGATATTCAACATACAGAGAAAACACAGAATGCAGATCCGGCGCTCAAGCGTGCGCCTATGTATAAAGTGGTTCTCATGAATGACGATTACACCCCCATGGATTTTGTGGTGCTAATTCTGCAACGCTTTTTTGCCATGGATCATGAGAAGGCAACTCAGGTAATGTTGTCAGTGCATTATCAGGGAAAAGGGGTGTGTGGAGTGTTCAGCGCAGATGTCGCTGAAACCAAAGTGGCTCAGGTGAACCGCTTTGCAAGGGACAACGGTCATCCCTTACTTTGTGCCATGGAACCGGCTTGACCCAAGTAGTAAACCAAGGGGGCGTACATGCTGAATAAAGAGCTCGAGCAAAGCCTGAACGAAGCTTTCCGTCGTGCCAGGAACGAACGCCACGAATATCTCACCGTGGAGCACCTGCTGATGGCGCTGTTGGATAACAGTGCAGCAGCAGAAGCGCTCAGCGCCTGCGGTGCAGATCTCCCTCAACTGCGCAATGAGCTGAGCAGCTTTATCGATCAAACCACCCCCCGCATTCCGGAAGATGACGACGATCGCGAAACCCAGCCAACCTTGGGCTTCCAGCGAGTGTTGCAGCGCGCGGTATTCCACGTGCAAAGCTCCGGAAAAGAGGAAGTCACCGGAGCCAACGTGCTGGTGGCCATCTTTGGCGAGCAGGAAAGTCAGGCGGTTTATATCCTGCGTAAGGCCGACATTACTCGCCTGGACGTTGTGAATTTCATTTCCCACGGTGTGCGCAAACACGAAGACGAACAGTCCCCTGGCGGCGAGATCCCGCCCAAGGAAGCCGAAGCTGAAGGTAAGGCCGAGAGCTATCTTGAAATGCTCACCGTGAACCTTAACGAGCAGGCCGAGAGCGGCCGTATCGATCCCCTTATTGGCCGCGAGGCCGAGCTTGAGCGCACGGTGCAGGTGCTGTGCCGCCGCCGCAAGAACAACCCGCTTTTTGTCGGGGAAGCCGGGGTGGGTAAAACTGCTCTCGCCGAAGGCCTTGCCAAGCGTATTGTCGATGGCGAAGTGCCTGACTTGATTGCCCATTGCACCGTTTATTCGTTGGACATGGGCGCGCTGTTGGCCGGTACCAAGTACCGCGGCGACTTTGAAAAACGCTTCAAGGGCCTCCTTAAAGAGCTTAAAGAAGAAGACGGCGCCATCCTCTTTATCGACGAGATCCACACCCTGATTGGTGCAGGCGCCGCTTCAGGCGGCCAGACCGATGCCAGCAACCTCATCAAACCGCTGCTGGCCTCTGGGAACATCAAGTGCATGGGCTCTACCACCTATCAGGAATACCGCGGTATTTTTGAAAAGGATGTGGCCCTGGCTCGTCGTTTCCAGAAAATCGACATCGTTGAGCCGTCGGTCAGCGACACCATCAAAATTCTCCAGGGGCTGAAAAGCCATTACGAGGATCACCATGATGTGCGCTACACCCAAGGCGCCCTGAAGGCGGCGGCGGAGCTGTCGGCCAAATACATCAATGAGCGGCACCTGCCGGATAAAGCCATCGATGTCATTGACGAGGCTGGCGCCCGTGCCCGGTTGATGCCCAAACGCAGAAAAACTGTCAACGAAGCGGATATCGAGTCGGTGGTGGCCCGTATGGCCCGCATCCCGGAAAAATCCGTGTCCAGCAACGACAAGGACACCTTGGCGGCCCTGGACAGGAACCTCAAGCTGGTGGTGTTTGGCCAGGACAAGGCCATCGACGCCCTGTCAGCCAGCATCCGCTTGAGCCGGGCAGGGCTTGGGGTTGAGCACAAACCGGTGGGCTCGTTCCTCTTTGCCGGCCCCACCGGGGTTGGTAAGACCGAGATAACCCAGCAGCTGGCGCGCCAGATGGGGGTCGAGCTCATTCGCTTTGACATGTCCGAGTACATGGAGCGCCATACGGTGTCGCGCCTGATAGGTGCCCCTCCGGGCTATGTTGGCTACGACCAGGGCGGCCTGCTGACCGAAGCCGTTATCAAGCACCCCCATTCGGTGGTGCTCTTGGACGAAATCGAGAAGGCGCACCCGGATGTCTTTAACCTGTTACTGCAGGTGATGGACAATGGCACCCTGACCGACAACAACGGCCGCAAGGCGGATTTTCGTAACGTTATCCTGGTGATGACCACCAACGCCGGGGTTCGAGAAACCGAGCGCAAATCCATGGGCTTTAAATCGGTCGAGCACAACGATAACGCCTTGGACGAGATCAACCGGGTATTTAGCCCCGAGTTTCGCAACCGTCTGGACGGGATCATCTGGTTTAACCACTTGAGCCCGGCGGTTATTGCCCAGGTGGTGGAGAAATTCCTGGCTGAACTGGAAGCCCAGCTCGATGCCCGTGGCGTGACCCTGGAAGTCGACGCCGAAGCCAAAACCTGGCTGGCAGAGAAGGGCTACGACCACGCCATGGGCGCTCGCCCCATGGCCAGGGTTATCCAGGAGCACCTCAAGAAGCCGCTGGCCAACGAGCTGCTGTTTGGCAAGCTGGCTGAAGGTGGCCGAGTGTTGGTGACCGTTGCTGACGACGATCTGAAACTGGATGTGGCCGGCCAAGAAGCCGCCACCACGGCCTGAGAGTTCTCAGGCCCAATTAAAAAACCCGCCTGAAGGCGGGTTTTTTAATGAGGTTTTCCATCAACGCTGGCGGAAGACGATGCGGCCCTTGCTCAGGTCGTACGGCGTCATCTGCACGGTAACGGTATCACCGGTCAGGATACGGATGTAGTTCTTGCGCATTTTACCGGAGATGTGGGCGGTTACCACGTGGCCGTTTTCAAGCTCGACGCGGAACATGGTGTTGGGCAGGGTTTCCAGGATTGTTCCCTGCAACTCAATCACGTCTTCTTTCGACATTTAGATGCAAAACCTCTTATTACCGAGAAATCGGCGCCGATCTTGCCTCAAGTGGCGGCCCCTGTAAAGCGTTGCCATGCACCATCACTGTATCGCTCATAGGGGTGGTACTGGGTTTTGTAGTTCATTTTCTTGCACGCATCGATTTGATATCCAAGGTAAAGCCACTTTTTAGCCCGTGTTTTAGCGGCCTCTAGCTGCATTAAAACACCTAAGGTGCCCAAAGACCGTTTGTCTTCATCGGGATCAAAAAAGGTGTAAAGGGCCGAGTAGGCCTGCGGCGTTTCGTCGGTAATGGCGCAGGCTAGCAAGGTTTTACCCCGGTACAGGCACAGTAAGGTCATGGGCAGCCAACTGGCCTTGGCAAAGTGCGTCAGCTGGCTCTCGGAAGGCGGGTACATACCGCCGTCGCGGTGCCGGGCACTGATGTAGCGGCAATACAGGTCAAAATGATGAGGCTGGAATTGGTGCTCGATGCGCAGTATCACATCTTGGTTTTTGGCCAGCACCCGGCGCTGGCGCCTATCGGGGCTAAAGGCTTCAACATCGACCCGCACCGATTCGCAGGCCTGGCATTGGTTGCAATAGGGGCGATAAACGTCTGAGCCATTACGGCGAAAGCCCATGGCCAGCAGTATCTGGTAGCGCTCGGCGTCCATGGGCGATTGAGTCACCACCAGCAGCTGCTCGTTTTTATCGGGCAGGTAAGCACAGGGGAAAGGCTTGGTCAGGCCACAATAGAGGCCTTTGAGGAGATTTACGGACATGGCCATTCTCCTTGTTGCCAAAGCGCCGGGCTCATGGTTTTGTCTCGCTCTTCGGCCAATATGGCAAGGTACTGGCTGCGGGGCATTTCTTTAACGCCGAGGGTGGCCAGATGCGGGTTCATCAGTTGGCAGTCTATCAGCCGGGCATGGCCTTGAAGTCTCGCGTGCAGGGCGGCAAAGGCGGCCTTGGAGGCATTGGGCGTTTTGTGAAACATCGACTCGCCGCAAAAGATGCGGCCGATGGTGATGCCGTAAAGCCCACCCACCAGTTCGCCCTCCAGCCATACCTCAACGCTGTGGGCATAGCCTAGCTCATTGAGCTTGGTGTAGGCCGCCCGCATTTGTGGGCTAAGCCAGGTGCCGCGCTGGCCATTCCTGGGGCCGGCGCAGCCGGTCAGTACCTCGCCAAAGGCGGTGTTACAGCGGTATTGGTAGGGGGTTTTTCGCAGCCATTTTCTCAGGCTTGATGAAATGGCCATATCTCCCGGTACCGCAACTCCACGTGGGTTGGGCGACCACCACAAAATGGGCTCGCCGGGATTAAACCAAGGGAAGATCCCCTGACGATAGGCGGTCATTAGCCGGGTAGGGGAGAGGTCGCCGCCAAAGGCGAGCAGGCCATTAGGCTGGTCTAGTGCGTGCACCGGATCAGGAAAAAGGCAGGGGTTATCAGGTAATTCGGGTAGCGCTATGGTCATGGCGTTCGCAATACATCCTCTACTCCTTGAGTGTAGCGCTAACTAAAAGGGCCGCGAAAGCGGCCCTTTTGGATTAATTGGCCAAGCCGTCGAGATAACGCTCGGCATCCAGGGCGGCCATACAGCCGGTGCCGGCTGAAGTAATGGCCTGGCGATAGATGTGGTCCATCACGTCGCCGCAAGCGAAGATGCCGGGGACGGAGGTCTGGGTGGCGTTGCCTTCCAGGCCGCTTTGCACCTTCAAGTAGCCGTCTTTCATCTCCAACTGGCCAGCGAAGATGTCGGTGTTGGGCTTGTGGCCGATGGCGATAAAGGTACCGGCCACTGCCACTTCCTCGTCGGCTTCGCCAAGGGTAGAAGCTAGGCGCACCCCGGTAACACCCATGTCGTCACCCAGCACTTCTTCGAGGGTACGGTTAAGGTGCAGCACGATCTTGCCTTCTTCCACTTTCTTGTAGAGACGGTCGATGAGGATCTTCTCGGCGCGGAAGCTGTCGCGGCGGTGCACCATGTGCACTTCACCGGCGATGTTGGCCAGATACAGCGCTTCTTCCACAGCGGTGTTGCCGCCGCCTACTACCGCCACTTTTTGGTTGCGGTAGAAGAAACCGTCACAGGTGGCGCAGGCGGAGACGCCGCGGCCGGCAAAGGCGGTTTCGGACTCAAGGCCCAGGTATTTGGCTGAGGCGCCGGTGGCGATGATGAGAGCGTCACAGGAGTACTCGCCGTTGTCGCCTTTCAATACGAAGGGGCGCTTGGAGAAATCCACTGAACCGATGTGGTCAAAAATGATCTCGGTGTTGAATTTCTCGGCGTGGCGCTGCATCCGCTCCATCAGCAGCGGGCCGGTCAGGTCATCGGCGTCACCGGGCCAGTTCTCCACTTCGGTGGTGGTGGTCAGCTGGCCACCTTGCTGCATGCCGGTGATCAAAACAGGGTTGAGGTTGGCTCGAGCGGCGTACACCGCAGCGGTGTAGCCTGCTGGGCCTGAGCCCAAAATCATCAAACGAGCGTGTTTCATAAGTACTCCTCAAATTTCTTTGCCCGCATTCTATGGAAAAGGGCCCAAACAAAAAACCCCGCTTTCGCAGGGCTTTTCGATTCAAGCAATCGCTCAGGCGCCAAGCAGGGCCAGCGGAGCTACGTATTCCAGACCGTGCGCTTCAGCCACTTCTTTACAGGTGACCTTGCCGTTCATCACGTTCAAACCAGCCAGCAGGTGCTTGTCGTCCAGCAGGGCTTGTTTGTAGCCCTTGTTGGCCAGTTTGATGATGTAGGGCAGGGTGGCGTTGTTCAGGGCGAAGGTAGAGGTACGGGCTACGGCGCCAGGCATGTTGGCCACGCAGTAATGCACAACGTCGTCAACGATGTAGGTTGGGTCGGCGTGGGTGGTGGCTTTGGAGGTCTCAAAGCAGCCGCCTTGGTCGATGGCCACGTCAACAATGGCGCTACCGGGCTTCATGCGTTTGATGTGGTCGGCAGTGACCAGCTTGGGTGCGGCGGCGCCGGGGATGAGCACGGCACCGATCACCAAGTCGGCTTCCAGCACGTGGCGCTCAAGGGCATCGGCTGTGGAGTAAACCACTTTGGCGCGGCCGTTGAACTCGGCGTCCAGGCGGCGCAGGGCATCGATGTTACGGTCAAGGATGGTCACATCGGCACGCATGCCAACGGCGATACGGGCGGCGTTGGAGCCCACCACGCCGCCGCCAATCACTACCACTTTGGCAGGTTCAGTGCCGGGCACGCCGGAGATCAGCAGGCCACTGCCGCCACGGGATTTTTCAAGGGCTTGGGCACCGGCTTGGATAGACATACGGCCAGCCACTTCAGACATGGGGGCCAGCAGCGGCAGGCCGCCTTTGTCTTCGGTGACGGTTTCATAGGCAATACACACGGCGCCAGATTTCACCAGATCTTCGGTCTGGGCCAGGTCGGGGGCCAGGTGCAGGTAGGTAAATAGCAGTTGGCCGTCGCGCAGGCGGGCGCGCTCGTTGGCCAGGGGCTCTTTGACCTTGACGATCATCTCGGCTTTGGCAAACACCTCTTCAGCGCTGCCAATGATGGCGGCGCCAGCGGCTTGGTAGTCTTCGTCGGTAAAACCGATGCCAAGGCCAGCGTTGGTTTCCACGATCACCTGATGGCCGTGGTTCACCAGCTCACGTACGGAAGCGGGCACCATGCCGACGCGGTATTCGTGGTTTTTTATTTCTTTTGGTACGCCGATGATCATCTGCTGTTTCCTTTTGTTATCAAAGGGGTAGTGAAATTGCCGCCAGTATAGGGACCCACTTAGAGAATGAGTTGCTTTATTTAGGGATTTTTCAGTATTTTGTTCTGATAAAGCCCATATCTCTAGAGATTTTATGCTGCCTTCTGCTCGAAAAGGGGTCAAAGAACTCGACCGCATCGATCGCAACATATTGAAAGAGCTGCAAAATGATGGCCGCCTTTCCAACGTGGAATTATCCAAGCGAGTAGGGCTGTCGCCAACGCCTTGTTTGGAAAGGGTAAAACGCCTTGAACGGCAAGGCTTTATTCAGGGATACACCGCCATTATAAACCCTCGCCACTTGGGGGCGGCGCTGCTGGTGTTTGTGGAGGTGACCTTGGAGCGCACCTCGTCCGAGGTATTTGACCAGTTCAACCTGGCGGTACAACGGCTCGACATCATTCAGGAGTGCCATCTGGTGTCTGGTGATTTTGACTACCTCTTAAAGACCCGGGTAGCGGATATGTCTGCTTATCGCGAGCTGTTAGGGGAGACCCTGCTAAGGCTGCCGGGGGTGAAGGAAACCCGTACCTATGTGGTGATGGAAGAAGTGAAAAACGTATCCAAGGTACTGATTGATGGGTGAGGCTGGTATCATCGCAAAGTTAAAAAACAAGTTTGGAGTAGGGCCCTTGGAGCGCATGGAGCTCAGACGCTTATCCGGTGTGCAGCGGCTTTTGGAAGCCGGTCTGGTACTTTGCACCCTTTTCTCATTATTTCTGCTGGTGGCCCTGGCAAGCTTCAACCCGGCTGACCCCGGCTGGTCGCAAACCGGCGTGCCTGACCATATCCAAAATGCCGCTGGCACTATTGGTGCCTGGGTGGCCGATATTCTGTTGTTCAGCGCTGGCCTGCTGGCCTATCTGCTGCCCTTTTTGGTGGCGCTGTGCGGCTGGTTTTGTTTCCGCCACTACCGCTCATTGGTGGAGATTGATTATCTGGCTGCCGGCCTTCGCTTGATTGGCGTGGTGCTGAGTTTCCTCGGCCTTGCCGGATTGTCGTCAGTGTATCTTGGCGATATCCATACCTATTCGGCCGGCGGCCTGGTGGGGGACCTAATGGCCACCGCCCTTCGCCCCTGGTTTAACTTCGTCGGCACCCTGCTTATCTTGCTGGCGCTGACCGCCGCTGGCATTACCATGGTGACAGGCCTGTCCTGGGTGGCGGTAGTTGACCGCCTTGGCGCCCTGGTGGTGGAAGGAGCCCTTTGGTGCTGGGAAAAGATTGCCGGCATCGCCACGCAATCGCGCGCCGACAAGCCCCAAAGCGTCGATGTGGAGCCTGAAGACGACGAGCCTGCCCCCGAGCCCAAACGTATCGAGCCTAAAGAGCCGGTGCTGAGCCTTGGCAATGCGCCCAAAGCCAAGGCGGAGCCAGCCAAGAAAGAAGAACCGCTGCTGTCCCTTTCCACCGCTCTTGACGACGAAGACGACGAGCTGGAACTGCCCTGGCTGGACGAACCTGCCGATGTGGCCGTTGCCGCGCCGCCCAAAGCTCAAGTGAAAGCCGCGCCGGCCTTTACCGAGGTGCTGGACGAGGCCATGGCTGGCGGCCAAGGCACAGATATGGCGCCGCTGCCGTCCATGAACCTCTTGGACCGCCCTGATAAAAACCGCAACCCCATCAGCCAGGAAGAGCTGGACATGGTGTCCCGCCTGGTGGAAGAAAAGCTACTGGATTTTGGCGTGCAGGCCAACGTGGTTGACGTACACCCCGGCCCCGTTATCACCCGTTTTGAGTTGGATTTGGCCCCTGGGGTTAAAGTCTCCAAAATCTCCAACCTCTCCAAAGACTTGGCCCGGGCACTGTCGGCCATTTCGGTGCGGGTGGTGGAAGTCATTCCCGGTAAATCGGTTATCGGCCTTGAGGTGCCCAACCAGCACCGCGAAGTGGTGTATCTGTCTGAAGTCATCAACGACGACAAATTCAATGACAACGCCTCGCCGCTCGCCATGGTGCTGGGTAAAGACATCGCCGGTAACTCGGTAGTGGTGGATTTGGCCAAGATGCCGCACTTGCTGGTGGCCGGTACCACCGGCTCCGGTAAGTCGGTGGGGGTGAACGTGATGCTGGTGTCGCTTCTGTATAAGAGCACCCCGGAAGACGTGCGCCTGATTATGATTGACCCAAAAATGCTGGAGCTGTCGGTGTACGAGGGCATTCCGCATTTGCTGGCCGAGGTGGTCACCGACATGAAAGACGCCGCCAACGCCCTGCGCTGGTGCGTTGGGGAAATGGAGCGGCGCTACAAGCTGATGTCGATGATGGGGGTTCGTAACCTCAAGGGCTTTAACCAAAAGGTTAAAGACGCCATCAAGGACGGTGCGCCCCTGAAAGACCCACTGTGGAACCCCAACAGCTCCATGGAGCCCGTCGCGCCGGACCTCGAACCCTTGCCGCGCATCGTAGTGGTGGTAGACGAATTTGCCGACATGATGATGATCGTCGGCAAGAAGGTAGAAGAACTCATTGCCCGTATCGCCCAGAAGGCGAGGGCGGCCGGTATTCACCTTATTCTGGCGACCCAGCGCCCGTCGGTGGACGTAATCACCGGCCTTATCAAGGCCAACATCCCCACCCGTATCGCCTTTCAGGTGTCCAGTAAAATCGATTCGCGCACCATCTTGGACCAGCAAGGGGCCGAGAGCCTGTTGGGCCAGGGTGACATGCTGTACCTGCCGCCAGGCTCCGGCGTGCCGACCCGTGTTCACGGCGCCTTTGTAGACGACCACGAAGTGCACCGGGTGGTGGAAGACTGGAAAAAACGCGGCAAGCCCCAGTACATCGACGCCATTCTCTCTGGCGAGATGACCCAAGAGACCTTGCTGCCGGGCGAGTCCATGGAAGACGACGCCGAGAAAGACCCCCTTTACGATGAAGCCGTGGCCTTTGTTATCGAGAGCCGCCGCGGCTCCATCTCCAGCGTGCAGCGCAAGCTTAAAATCGGCTATAACCGCGCCGCGCGCCTGATTGAACAGATGGAAATGGCAGGCATCGTTTCACCTGCCGGCCACAACGGTAACCGCGACGTGCTGGTACCTCACCACGGAGAATAATATGCGAGTAGTTGCGCTGGCGTGTTTGTTGGCCAGTTCCCTGGCGGTGGCGGACGATGCCACGGATTTAAAAACCAAGCTGGCCCAGTACCAGAGCTTTTCGGCCAACTTTTCCCAAAAAGTGGTGGATGGCGAAGGCAACCTGGCCATGCAGGCCACTGGGCAAATGGCGGTAGAGCGCCCGCAAAAGCTCTATTGGCATACCCAATCGCCCGACGAAACCCTGCTGGTGTCAGACGGCAAAACCCTGTGGCTGTATAACCCCTTCGTGGAGCAGGTGACCCTCTACTCGCCCAAAGAAGCGGTGGGCCGCACCCCCATGCTGCTGCTCTCAAGCCAGGACCCAGCGGTGTGGAGCCAGTTTGATATCAAGGCCAATGGCCAGGATTACGACATCAAACCCAAGGACGAAAAAGACGCCTACGTCACCGCCCTTACCGTGAAATTCAGTGCCAACAAGGTAGCGGGCCTGGTTATTCACGATGCCTCCGGCCAGCAAAACACCGTTACCTTTTCCGATTTTCAGTCGCCCCGCGCCAAGGACGACAAAGTCAGCTTCAGCTTTACCCCACCGGCCGGGGTGGCGGTTGACGATCAGCGATGAGCACCCTGGGTTTTGATTTTGGGGACGGTCCCGTCGAGCCACTGGCCGCCAGGATGCGCCCCAAAAAGTTTGACGACTACGTCGGCCAGCAGCACCTGGTGGGCGAGGGCAAAGCCCTGCGCCGTGCCCTGGAGGCCGGTAAACCCCACTCGATGATCCTCTGGGGCCCGCCCGGCACCGGTAAAACCACCCTTGCCGAACTCATCGCCCGCTACAGTGACGCCGAAGTCGAACGTATCTCGGCGGTCACCAGCGGCATCAAGGATATTCGCGCCGTGGTGGAACGGGCCCACAGCCGGGCCCGCAAAACCCTGCTGTTTGTGGACGAAGTGCACCGCTTTAACAAAAGCCAGCAAGACGCCTTTTTGCCCCACATCGAAGACGGCACCTTTATCTTTATTGGCGCCACCACCGAGAACCCCTCTTTTGAACTCAACGGCGCTTTGCTGTCCCGGGCCCGGGTCTATGTGCTTAAAAGCCTGGAAAACGACGACATCAGCGATCTGATTAAACGGGCGCTGGTGGCCCCAGAGGGCCTTCAAGGCATCAGCCTTGATGACGAAGCCCTCGACGTGCTTACCCAAATGGCCGGTGGTGATGCCCGCCGGGCATTAAATTATCTCGAAATGCTCTCGGACATGGCCGACGACGGCCGCATCACCAAAGATCTTATCGCCTCCACTCTGGGCCCGGAAATTCGCCGCTATGACAAAGGCGGCGATCTTTTCTACGACATGATTTCGGCTTTCCATAAATCGGTGCGCGGCTCGTCGCCAGACGCCGCCCTGTATTGGTATTGCCGGATGCTGGAAGGGGGCTGTGACCCTTTGTATGTGGCCCGCCGCCTGTTGGCCATTGCCTCAGAAGATATCGGCAACGCCGACCCAAAAGCGCTCACCATCGGCCTTAACGCCTGGGATACCTTTACTCGGGTTGGCCCCGCCGAAGGGGAGCGGGCCATTGCCCAGGCCGCCGTTTATATGGCCTGCGCCCCAAAATCCAACGCCGTGTACACCGCTTTTAAAGCAGCCCGGCGCGACGCCAAAGAAGCGGGCGACTTGCCGGTGCCGGTGCATATTCGTAACGCCCCCACCAAATTGATGGCCTCGCTCGGCTATGGCGCCGAATACCGCTACGCCCACAATGAACCTGGCGCTTACGCGGCCGGCGAGAACTTTTTTCCCCCCGAGCTTAAAGACAGGCGCTACTATCAACCCTCAAACCGCGGCCTTGAGCAGAAGATCGGCGAAAAGCTCAACTATCTGCTGGATAGGGACCGGCAAAGCCCGGTCAAGCGCTACTCGGACGCCGAGGGCTCTGGTACACTGCCCGAAGACTGAACGGATCTGAATTAACACCATGCTGGATAACAAATTTCTGCGCCAGGAACTCGAAGCGACTGCCGAGCGTCTGGCCTCTCGCGGCTTTAAACTGGATGTGGCCGCCATCCAAGAACTCGAAGAAAAACGCAAAGCCCTGCAGGTGCGCACCCAGGAGCTGCAAAACGAGCGTAACACCCGCTCCAAGGCCATTGGCCAGGCAGCTCGCAGCGGAGAAGACATCGCGCCGCTGAAAGCCGCTGTTACCCAAATCAACGACGAACTGGACAGCGTCAAAGCCGAACTGGACAAAGTGCTGGCCGACTGGGACGCCATCACCATGGCCATTCCCAACCTGCCCCACGAGTCGGTGCCGGTGGGTAAAGACGAAAGCGAAAACGTCGAAGTGCGCCGCTGGGGCACCCCGCGAGAGTTCGATTTTGAGGTCAAAGACCATGTCGATCTCGGCGGCGCCCTGAACGGCCTGTCTTTTGAAGACGGCGTGAAGCTGTCGGGGTCTCGCTTTGTGGTGATGCGCGGCGAGCTGGCCAAGCTGCACCGGGCCCTGGCCCAGTTCATGCTGGATCTTCACACCGAGCAGCACGGTTACCTCGAAACCTACGTGCCTTATCTCGTTAACGAAGACAGCCTCAAAGGCACCGGCCAGCTGCCAAAATTTGGCGACGATCTCTTTAACATCAAACCGGCTACCGAAGAGCGCCAGATGCTGTCGCTTATTCCCACCGCCGAAGTGCCGCTCACCAACCTGGTGCGCGACGAGATAGTTGACGCTGCCAGCCTGCCGCTGAAATTCACCGCCCACAGCCCGTGCTTTCGCTCTGAAGCCGGCTCTTACGGCCGTGACACCCGTGGCCTTATTCGCATGCACCAGTTCGACAAAGTGGAAATGGTGCAAATCGTCCACCCCGACACCTCCTTCGCGGCCCTGGATGAAATGACCCGCCACGCCGAAACCGTGCTGGAAAAACTCGGCCTGCCGTATCGCACCGTGGCCCTTTGCACCGGTGACATGGGCTTTGGCGCCACCAAGACCTTCGATTTGGAAGTGTGGCTGCCGGCGCAAAACACCTACCGCGAGATCTCCAGCTGCTCCAACGTTGGCGACTTCCAGGCCCGCCGCATGCAGGCGCGGTTCCGCAATCCCGAGACCAACAAGCCCGAGCTGGTGCACACCCTCAACGGCTCAGGCCTCGCCGTCGGCCGCACCCTGGTGGCGGTGATGGAAAACTACCAAACTGCCGATGGCCGCATCGAAGTACCCGAAGTACTGCGCGCCTACATGGGCGGCAAGACCCATATCGGTTAACAGCAGGGCGCCTTTGGCGCCCTTTTACCTTGAATAGTGGAAGGATTTAACCCATGTCCATTGAACAAGAGATCCGCGATGAAATGCGCGTGCTGGCGCAGATCGATGTGGAATTTGAAGTGCGCCGCCGTGTCGATTTCATCAAAAACACCCTCAAGGCCTCTGGCCTCTCGACCTTGGTGCTGGGCATCAGTGGCGGGGTGGACTCTTCCACCTGTGGCCGCTTGGCGCAGTTGGCGGTAGAGGAGCTCAATAGCGAGTCCAGCGTCGATAAAACCTACCGCTTTATTGCCGTGCGCCTGCCTTACGGCGTGCAAAAAGACGAAGACGAAGCCCAACTGGCCTTGGAATTTATTCAGCCCAGCCACGCCGTTACCGTCAACATCAAAGCCGGGGTTGATGGCCTTTCTGCCGCCGCCCACGACGGCCTGGCACCCACCGGGCTGGTGCCGGAAGACGATTTTCACCGCGACTTTGTGAAAGGCAACGTCAAGGCCCGTAGCCGGATGATCGCCCAGTACGAAATCGCTGGCCTCACCCGTGGCTTGGTGCTGGGCACTGACCACAGCGCCGAGAACATCACCGGCTTTTACACCAAGTGGGGCGATGGCGCCTGCGACTTGGTGCCGCTCTTTGGCCTTTCCAAGCGTCAGGTGCGGGCGCTCGCCAAACACTTGGGCGCGCCGGATGTGCTGGTTAACAAGGTACCGACTGCGGATCTTGAAACCCTCAACCCGCAATTGGCCGACGAAGCCGCCCTTGGCCTCACTTACGAGCAAATCGACGATTTCCTCGAAGGCAAAGCGGTGGATACCGGCGTGCGTGACCGCCTGGTGGAGATTTACCTTCGCACCCAGCACAAGCGCAAAGCCATCCCCACTATCTATGACTGATAAAGCCGGTACTGCCGACCCAGGCATAACTGAGCAAAGCGGGGCCGAAAGGCCCCTTTTGTTAGGGGAAAAGCCCTGGTTTTTGTATCTGGTGCGCACCAAACGCGGCCATCTTTATACCGGCATTACCCTTGATGTGGCGCGGCGCTTTGCCGAGCACCAGGCAGGGAAGGGCGCCAAGGCGCTGCGCGGCAAAGGCCCGCTGACCCTCGTTTACTCGGAGCTTGTTGGGACGCACTCCGATGCATTGAGGCGCGAATTGGCGGTAAAGCGCTTTACAAAAGCGCGCAAGGAAGCATTGGTGGCGGCTGGCCAAAGGGAGTTTGAGGCAGGCAGGTCTGCTGGTTGAGGTTCTAAGGTACTTCACGCTTCTCGTGTGTACATCAGCCGAGAGCGGAGCACTCACCAGGGAGCTGAATGGACGTACTGGAAGCGGTAAAGGCACTTGCCAGTAAGCCCACCCGAGGCAAGGGCCAGGATGTGGTTGAAAACCCAGCTTTCGAGCATCTTTTTAAAGGGCAGCCATGGCGTTTTGGGGCGATTTTAGGTAGTTATCACAGGGTTTACCGACGAGGAGCAGGTCATGGGACTGGTGGTATTAGCTGTCTTTATTTTGTGTGGCATCTATGTTCAGAATCGTGGCGTAGTGCAGCATGGCAAGTTATTGCGTAAGGTTACGGATCACGCCAACCTGATGGGGCCCATCAACTGCATCTTCTATTTGTTTTCCAGCGTTAAAAATACCCCCTTTCTCAAGGTCAATGATTTTCCCGAGCTGAAAGTCATTGATGACAATTGGGAAATGATCCGCGACGAAGCATTGAGCCTCAATGAAGCTGCGCAAATCAAGGCCTCTGAAGATCTGGACGACCTTGGTTTCAACTCCTTCTTTCGCACCGGCTGGAAACGCTTTTACCTGAAGTGGTATGGCGGTACCAACCTCAAGTCCGCCCAGCAGCTTTGCCCCAAGACGGTGGCGTTGCTGTCCGGTATTCCCAGCGTCAAGGCGGCGGTGTTTACCATGCTGCCGCCGGGTTCTCGCCTCGGTGAGCACCGCGACCCTTATGCCGGCTCCCTGCGTTACCACCTGGGGCTGGTGACGCCAAACTCCGAAGACTGCAACATCGTGGTGGATGGGCAAAAATACCATTGGAAAGATGGCGAGTCGGTAATGTTCGACGAAACCTTCCTCCACCACGCCGAGAACAACACCGATAAAAACCGCATCATCCTGTTTCTGGATGTCAAAAGGCCGGTGCGGTTCTTCCTTGTCGATTGGTTCAACAACGTCTTGTCCTACACGCTGATGGCCGCTTCTGCCACCAAGAACGTGAAGGGCGATAAAGTCGGTATTATCAACAAGGCGTTCCATTACCTGTTCAGGGTGCGCAACTGGGTTCGCCAGCTCAAGGGCATCAACAAGCCCCTGTACAACCTGGTCCAATACGGCTTCTATGCCGCTTTGATTTATCTGATTTTTTTCTAAGTCACATCCAAAGCAAAGACGCGGGCCAAGGCCCGCTTTTTTGTTGCCGGTGACAATGGCGGTGATGCCGAGATGCCCAAACCGGCACCCAGCTAGCCAAGAAAGAGACAAGCCAGAGCGATGGCGTTGCCATTTGCCCTCGCTTTGGGTTGGCAGGCGGTTATCGCGGAAAGACATCGGCACAGCGCTCCCTCTTTGATGCCCGAAGCGGGACTTAAACCCCGCCAAGGGAGCTTAAATCTCTTATGTGTCTTTCCTCCAATGCCCGGTTTTAACCCTTGCATCTTCCGGCTTCCTCGCAGGTGTAGGGCCACACCTTTTGGCCCGCTCCCTAAATAAGCGGTTTACCCTTTCTTTTTAGAGGGTTAGATTACTTGTCAGTGGAGTGACGACAGCCAGCGACTCGCCAGGAACGGCTTCCTGGCACCGGACAAAATCGATAACAAGGACGCTATCAGCATGTGGGGGCTGTAACTCAAGGGCGGTAGCGTGAATTCAATTTGTATCGACGTTCAACCTATTATGCTGATAATTAACTATTTTTTGGTTTAGGTCATGTGTGGTTGTTTCTTTAATGCCGGGATTATTCGGACCGTCTATGGTCTTTACCCAACGGGTCATCGTTGGCATGAGGATGTTCAAGTTTGTTCCTGACAAACTTGCCTGCTCGGCAGGGAAGGTGGGCATCGTAAGTTGCCGGGCCGAATAACTGTTTGGATGCACAGTGTATCTGTTGGTCCAACTACTTCAGGCCATTTATGACGATAAAGAACGCTCGTTTTCCCCGGTTTGACCAGTTTTACTTCATTGAAGTAGAAGACGTTATTTCTCATCCGATGTGATGATAATGAGCGCTTGTCTCGCATAAAAACGAGACCGCTCGCTTTTGTGGAACGATTCTTGGTTTTCACAAGAAAATCTATATGAAGATCAGCTGGTTAAGCTTTTAATGCCGACTGGTCATATGAGTGAAAGCGAGCGCGCTCGCTAATAAAACTGTTATAAGCAAGGAGTGTGAATGAAGCATAAATTGGTACTGGTTTCTTTAAATCAGCAACAAATCGAAAGTGCTAAAAAAGTGAACGGTTCACGCAAGCAGATTACTCATGCTCTTATATGCGGCCCTCATGGAAATTTATTCGGCACTGAGAAATTCTGTCGTAAATATTATTCTGCATGGGTAAGTGTATTTCCCCTCCTGTTTGATGAGGGTGTTGAAACGGATAATTTCGAAATAGTAGATTATGAGTCAACCTTCGATTTAGTTACAAAACTTATCGAAATCCATGACCCATTAGAGAAAGCTTCGAATCCTATATGGCAAGAAATTGAAAAGCCGCAAAAAAAGAAGAAAACAGGTTTTTTTCAAAAGTTGTTTTGTACCAAGTAATGCTTATAACAAGCAAATCATGGCGCTGCTTCGCAGCTGGGACCTACATTCCAGCGCTTCGCGCTTACATTACGGCCCCATATTTGGACGTTAGCCATCATGCCATCGATACCCAACTTCTGGGACATAGGTCCCCACACTGCACTGAACGTCGAGTCCACTTGGCGTGAATTTGTCTGCCATTCAGGTAACACCGTCGTCGAACAAGTTATCCCAAACCCGCGGACCTTTGAAAATGCAGACTTTCTTTTTCAGGAGAAAGGGGTCGTTGCTGAGCTCAAAGAGGTAGCTACTGAGTTCGGTTCCTCAGCTGCGTTCATCGCTGGCTTCGACGGATTAATGTCAAAAGTCATCGCCGAGAATCCACACTGGAAACCCGCTCTACTCGGTGGTAACGCACCGCTGCCGAATTGGTTTAATCGCGAGTTTGTTCGCCTCTTTCGGCCTCCCATTTCCCGAATTCTGAAGAAAGCAAATCGACAAATTCGTGAAACAAAATTGCACTTCGGAATTGAGGCCCCAACAGGAGTTCTCCTATTCGTGAACGATGGGTTTACAACCCTTGGGCCTGAGCCTGTTCGCGCGCTGGCGGCAAGCCTTCTTCAAAACTCCTATTCGTCCATCGACTGCTTCGTGTATCTCACGGTCAATCGCTACATAGCCTTTCCGGGCTCAGATGTACCGCGTCTCGTCTGGGCTCCGGTCTATAGTGACCGCGCTCCCGAATGGTTGGTCGACTTCATAAATTCCCTTGGAAGCTCTTGGTTCACATTCCTTGAGAGCAAAATTGGTCCATTCACGGTACCCAACATAGCGGTTGACGACGCTGATGCTCTCCACGGCAGTCATTCCATAGTGCCGCCGCCATCCAATGACGGCTAACAAATGGTTCAAGCCGTTCGCTTCGCTCACTCGGGACGGGCTAAAGCCCGCCCCTTAACCAAACGTTATGAGTAAAGAGGATGCCAGTGAACAATAGCCTTTTGTCACGTTCCGCCGAACTAGAAAGCGAACTCTCGGCGCTTCTGGGACTTGCCCCGTTCGATGACTCGGAGAGAATCAGGGCAAGCAGAATCATGTGTAGTGTTGCCCTTGAACATGCTGAAAGTGCAAAGGTGCTGATTTCGCTTGGTAACTTAACCTCTGCTACCGGAATTGTCCGTCTTCAGTATGAGGCGCTGGTCAGAGCTATGTGGTTGCTTTATGCGGCCTCAGAAATCGAAGTTTCGAAATTAACTAGTGAGCTAACCCAA
Source organism: Gallaecimonas pentaromativorans (assembly GCF_003751625.1). Lineage (NCBI taxonomy): Bacteria > Pseudomonadati > Pseudomonadota > Gammaproteobacteria > Enterobacterales > Gallaecimonadaceae > Gallaecimonas > Gallaecimonas pentaromativorans. Next base: position 325,996 of record NZ_RJUL01000004.1, on the reverse strand, counting down.
GAATCAGCGAATACAGCAAACAAGCTTCCAATGCTCAGCAAAATGCTTGAGAAGCTACAGGGTAAAGCTCCACAGGAGGCTGTAGACATGCTGCTGGAATTCAAAGAGTATTCCTGGAAGCCGCTTAGTTCATATGTTCATGGTGGCATTCATGCAATTCATCGTCACAGCAAGGGATACCCGGCTCCGTTATTGGAACAGATGCTTCGTGCTTCAAACGGGGTTTCTGTAATGGCGGGAATGCTATTGATCATACTGCATGGTAGCGGTGAGCAGCGAGGTAAAATCCCCAAAATTCAAACTGAGTTTGCGGACTGCCTACCTAGTGCCAGACCGCAAAACTCATAACAAGTCACGCAAGGCGGACGCGCTTACGCACGCCGCTTCGTTCAGCGTTAGCTGTTAGCTGTAAAACAGTCAGGGCCAGAGGCTTCTTTCTGACCCTGCTTTGAATTAGTAATCGTCCTCTTCGGAGTAATCGCCATCAATGTAATCTTCTTCGGGAGGCGGGAGCATATGTTGCAGCTCTTCAATATATTCGTTCGCATCATTCAGTTCGCGCTGCAACCCATTAATTTCTTTCTGAAAGCCCACTTCTTTAACCCAATTGGCAACAGTTGCTTGCGAGCAACCGAGCACTGTCGCTACGTCTTTCTGCTTAGCTCCAAATTTTGTTACCAAAGAATAAGCCGCTACCATCGCCCTCTCGCGTGGTTGTCCTGCCTTGTTTTTGTAAACCATAATAAACTTACCCCTTCAGCCGTTATCAGAAATTTAATTTCTGATAAATTGGATCATTTAACCAAGAATTTGTCAAGTTGTTTTTTGGTTCGGTGCTAGCTAACAAACGGCTGTTGTCGCCCCTATGGGGCTGGGACGGCCTTTCCGCCGCTGCGCGGCAACAAGTCCGCCCTAAAGCCGGGCGTTAGAGGGATTCATGGAAACCAAGGAGATTGAGGCTAGATTCAGAGAAAAACTGGAAGACAGAGTTGATATTAAAGTTGCGGTCTATCGAGATGACCATGATGCTCTCTGTGTCTCTACTCGTTCGCCATGCGCCGACATCGGGCAACTGGTCGCACGAGTTGAAGCTACATCTATTACGCTCTCGTGCAACATAATTCACTCCCGCGTGGATCCTGCAGAGATGGAGCGTCGAGGCTATCCAGAGCCAGTAGACGCAATGTTAGATGAGGCGGTTTTGATGTTCGGCGACCTCGTTGAAGGTCGGGCCTTTTTGTCAAAGACGACTGCTCCCGATGGGACGGTCATCTGCAGTGGCTGGGGGCCAATCTCAGCAATTAACGACAAGAATGAGAAGTTCGAGATGATGCTGGTGGAGACTTATGGAAGTCCAATCATCGAAGAAAAATGGCTGTGGTCGGGCAAAATTGATAAATCGCTCTAACCATTGCATGTTGGCGGACTGGTTTTACGCTGCGCTCCAAACCAGCCGCAAATGCAGGCGTTATGCGTAAAGGAAAGAATCGTGAAAAATTTCAAGCTTAAAGCCGAGCAAATAAAGGAATTAGCTAAAGGGCATGGTGGTTGTATCGCTACAGATATGATTACGGTGGAAGGCAAGCCTGTTGGCTACATGTATCGCGAGGCGCCAAATAATCCTCAAGATAGTGGTTGGTGCTTTATGTCAGGCTATGAATCTCAAGAATACATGGATGAGCCAGCGAATCACGAAATTTACGACGTAAATACAATTGCAAACTACGACCCAGAAATTATCCCATTGTTAAATTCGCCTATAGGTAGCGCGTTTGAAAGAAATGAATCTGGCGTGTTCGTAGAAATCGATGAGTAATATACGCATAACAAACAAAGGCAGCATCGCCCTGCGGGCTGGACGCGCTAACGCGCGCCGCTGCTTTGGGCGTTAGGTTCATTGTCATCATTCTGTTTTCATGGGAGTTTAATTTAGATAATGGCAAAGGTTTATCTTTCATATTCTGGTTCTGATAGAGCCGCAGCGATTACATTAAGTGAATCGCTTAAAGACAATGGGCATGAGATCATCATGGATGTTGATTCCTTGCTACCTGGTCAAGACATATCATCTACTCTTTTTCAAAACCTGAGAAAATCTGATTTTATGATCGTGTTAATTTCAGATAACTCCAACAATTCCAAGTGGGTTATGAGCGAAATTGGTGCTGCCTTGTCATATTCGTCAGAACGACCTCAGTTCAGTTTAATCCCAGTGGTGCTTGGAGAGCCTGAAATACCAGACACTATAAAACACAAGCTCTATCTTCAAAGTATAAGTGGAAATATTGAAGAGGTAATCCCGAAAATCCTTGAAAGCATGTCTCTTTTACTTGGTAGGAGGGAAGCTCGAAAAGAGAAAAGCGACAATATTAAAAGAAGTACAGATGATTACATAAAGAGCATTATCAGTGATCTTGAGATTAAGCAAAAAAACTCAAAGCGAACTTATTACCTTTGGAACGTTATTGGCTTTTTGTTCCTAGCTGGTTCCGCTGTTTATTTATTGAGTAACGTATCTTTTACTAGTCCTCATGTTGATATGAAATCATTAGCCTACTCGTTAATAAAGACGGGTTTGGCTCTATCCTTTACTGTAGCTTGCTCTAGATATTCATTCTTGATGAGTAAAATAGCACTAGATGAGTCGATGACTCTTGGAGAGAGAATTCACGCAATTTCCTTTGGGAAAATCTTCATTCAGATGTTTAGTGATGAGTTTACCAAAGATGAAATGTACAAGGTTTTTGAAAACTGGAATACATCGCCGAAAAATACAACTGAACGTTATAAAACTGATGATTACGACCCTAATCTATTAAAAGTTTTCAAAGAGCTTGTTGAATCCATAAAAAAATGAACCTAACAAACTGTTTAAGAGTGATTCGCAACGCGTGGCATTTTTACTATGCGTTGCGTTGCGTTGCGTTGCGTTTAGTGTTTAAGGTGGTATGCGGGAGCTTTTGTATTGCGTTGCTCACACCTTAACAGGGCGTTATACGAAGGTGCAAATGAAAGACTATCTACCATATTTAACCTTAGTAATTGCGATTTATGGTGCAGTATTATCAACTATCACGTTACTTCGTGGTCGTAGAAGGTTGAGGCCAAAATTTGAAATGGGTTTTTTATGTTTTCCTGATAAAACAATAACAACGTTTGGTCTTTTAGAGATCACGAATTGTTCTTCTGTGGCTGTGTATATTAAGGAATATGGTTTTGAGGTTGAAGGAAATGTAATGCAAGTTAAGAAAATACCAAATGAAGTTCATTCTTCCTTAACTGAGGCTGGTTTTGATTCAAAAAAATTGTCTGCTGTAGATCTGCATAAGTCTAAAGAAACCTTCCTTGATGAAGTTCAGCTTATTCAAGGAGGTCAGTCTGCATCTCAATATTTCTATGCAAGAGACATCAAGAGAGTTTTTCTTGAACAACAGAAGGCAAAAATATTTGGCTATTGTGTAGATCAAACAGATAAAAAGTATCGCTGTAAAATTTCCAAAGAACTTATTTTGTCAAGCCAAGAGCCTGTTTAACCCCTAACAGCACGTATAACAAAGCAATCAACCGGATGGTGGACCTCACCCGCTTTAACGGACACGCATCGCTAACTCACCGAGAGGACGTCGATGCCTGCTTACAAGACCGGAAAACGCACCCAGCAGTACAGCCTGGGGTTCAAGAAAAAAGCCGTGCTGTGGAGCCATGAACCGCACCGGATCACAGTCAGGCGGATTGGTTCAGTGGATTTGGGAAACAACGCCCAAGTTGGTTGGCAACTGGCCAATAAAAGGCAGCGTAGCTGGTAGTTTACGCTGCTGTCGTTTTTAAAATAACGCCACTCTCCCCATTGCTCGCTTAGGGTGGCGGGCAAACTCCGGCGAGAGTGGCTGTGGTTTAGTCTGAAAGCTGGTTTGAAAATTGCGAGACGGCGGCCACCACTTTTTGGGCGCCTTCTTGAATTTCTTCGATAACCAGTCCCGCCTGTTTTACCAGCACCATTACCTTCTCTGCTTGCTCCCTGCCACCTTCGATGATCCCTACCGCGTTGGCGGTGAGGGTCTGGTTTTGCCCTACCACGCCGACGATTTCATCCGTTGCAGAGGTGGTGCGAGAGGCCAGCGACCGCACCTCGTCGGCTACAACGGCAAAACCACGGCCTTGTTCGCCGGCGCGGGCTGCTTCAATGGCGGCATTTAGGGCCAGCAGGTTGGTTTGGTCGGCGATGCTGCTGATGCTTTGAATAATGGCGCTGATCTGCTGGGACTGGTTATCCAGATCGGCAATGCCTTTTGAGGCTTTGCTCATTTGCTCTGACAGCCGCTGCATCACCGACTCGGTTTCCTTCATAACCTTGCGGCCATTACGGGCACTGGCATCGGTGGCCTGGGAGGTATCAAAAGCCACATTGGCTGCCTCGGAGATAGCTTCTTCTCGGCTCACCTGCTCGGTCACTATCGAGGCAAACTTAACGACCTTATAAAACTTGCCGTTCATGTCGGAAATCGGGTTGTACGAGGCTTCCAGCCAGACATTATTGCCATTGCAATCGATGCGCTGAAACCGGCCTGACGAGAATTGGCCGCGGCGCAATTCGCTCCAAAATTGCTCGTAGGCAGGGGAGTTAACCTCCTGGCCGGTACAAAACATGCGGTGATGTTTGCCTTTGATGTCCTGCAGGCGATATCCCATAGCCCGAAGAAAAATCTCGTTGGCGGTGAGTACCTGGCCCGTCATATCAAACTCAATGACCGCCGTTGAGCGTTGCAGGGCTTTTATCAGGTTCTCGTAATGCAACGAGCTTTCAATAGTACGGGTCAGGTTGGTCGCATAAAGGGTGAAATGACTAATGCCTTGGCCCCGGTATTGAACGGGGTGGAGAATAGCGCGAAGCCAGAACTGGGCACCTTTGCTGTTACCCAGTTGCAGCGCGCCAACCCAGTGCTCTTGGCTAACGATGGCTTCGCACATCCGTTTGTAATGGTCGGTGCCGCGATGCTCTTTGGGCACCAGTTCCTTGAGTGGCCGACCGGCGATCTCAGCGCCGCTTAATTGCAATTCGCGCTCGAACTCCTCATTAACGGTAAGCACCTTGCCTTGGCTGTCGAGTTGAAGAGACAGCATCTCGTTGTACAGGCCCTCACGCTCCTGCTTCAAGCTATACAGCTCGTCACGTAACGCCTGATTTTCCTTTTTGAGTTTGGAGCCAAACATTGATTGCGCCTCAGCTAAGCCGTGGTGTCAGTTGGATATAGTCTAGGTGCTTGGCCGGGTTTAACCGAACTAAAGTTTTATGCCAGGTCTTCGAAGGCCATGGAGGGAGGATGTATTCCTTGTTCTGTGATGTGAGAGCAGTGCCTACGCATATTTCATGCTATTTTGGCTCTGGCGCCAAAGTTAATCCTCTAGCACCAAAATAATTACAGTTTGTGGCAGGCTAGGTTCTTATCATTTTCATGAAAAAATACCCCGTTGCGCAGTGGTAATTTGGCTCGCTGTTACGTTGAAGTCTATCGTAATAAGATGCTGCGAGTATTTTGGGTTAAGCTCTGCCGGAGGGGGGGATAAAACCAATAGCTGGGCCCTCAGAAGGGGAAATAGCTTTACTTGATACGATTCATTGTCTTGACTTTGGCGATTATTATTGCCTCATTTAGCCGTGTTTGGGGTATCTCATCATCGCGTAGCAACTATCTCAATCAATTCCCCTTAAAATGGGGGGCGGTAGCACCGAGTTGTACGTTCTATGGCAACGGTGGCCCAACTGGCGTTTATCCATCTGTTATCTGGATCGGCCGTGTAAAGGCCATTTTGGAGTTCAGCGCTTTGCCTGTGGGGGCTACTTCATCGGTGGCTGGCAGAATGCCTTTCATTGGCTGATGTGGTGCCGGGACAGCTACTGAGTGTAAGGCTCGGTTCACTTAAGGCACGTAACAGCGCCATTTCGCAGTTCGGAAATGACAACCCAAAAAATACCTATTCCCTTAGTTTAAATAATTGAAAAGAGCAATAAATTCTCCGGATATTTTTTATTGCGGCAACGAAAAAATGAAACTCTAATCGGTCGCACCAATAAATATTTAATTTTCCCTTGCTTTTTTGGATTTTATCATGTCGAAAATGTTCTTATATTTTAATTGCCCTAAAAAGAATATAAAGATTGCCCTTGGGGTGCATTGTCGGTTCTAATAAAAAGGTGAGCAACGATGTATGCTCCAGAATTTTAGTATCTGTTTTCGTCATGGTGATAGCGAACGCAGAATGTTGACGCTCACCCCTTGAGAACAGAGCACATTATGAGTAAAGGTACAGTTAAGTGGTTCAACGCCGATAAAGGCTTTGGTTTTATTACTCCGGAAGATGGTAGCAAAGACCTGTTTGTTCACCACTCAGAAATTCAAGCCGGTGGTGGTTACGCCACTCTGGCAGAGGGCCAAGCCGTTGAATTTGAAGTAGGCCAGGGCCAAAAAGGTCCTTGTGCTAACAAGGTTCGCCCTCTGTAAGACGGCCACCGGTAACAAAAAGGGCGCTGATTCAGCGCCCTTTTTGTTGTACCTGTATCGCTTCTAGCCCTGTGACAATGCTTTATATCGTGCTCGACAAGGCGGGTGATCCCTGTAGAGGTTTCACGAGAAGGGGGTTTGAGATCCCCTCTCTCTTTATCTTGACTGATTAGTCCATAACCTTTAGGGTGCAGGCATGGCTAGACCAAGAGAATTTGATCGCGACAGCGTTTTGCAACTTGCCCGGCAGGTGTTCTGGGCGAGGGGCTACGCCGCGACCTCCACAGACGAGTTGCTAAAGGCGATGGGTATTGGCCGCCAAAGCCTCTACAACGCTTTTGGCGGTAAGTGGCAGTTGTACCTTGAGGTACTGGCTGATTATCAGCAGGGCTCAATCTCCGATCACCTCAGGCGGCTGCAACAGCCGGTATCGGCCCTTGAGGGGATCCGGGCCCTCTTGGAGGGGTTGGCGGTTGACGACGACACCTTGCGAGGCCTCGGGTGCATGGGCCTTGGGTCGACTTCCGAGTTTGGTGCCGGTGAGCCTGAGTTACAGGCCTTGCGCGATAAGGGTTCTGCTGCTCTTTTGGCACGGTTGACCCTTCGCATTAAGGAAGGGCAGGCGAGTGGTGAAATCGATACGCAGCCCGATCCGACGCTGATGGCCAGATATGTACTCATGAGTATGACCGGCATCCAGCTTGCGGCGCGAGGCGGCGCCAAACAGGACGAACTTTGCGAGCTAGCTCGCTTTGCGACAGACAGACTGCAACCCAGATAGCCAAGGGTGCCGATAAGGGTCGGCACTTTTTTTCAATCATTATTGACCAATTAGTCCATAACGAGGTGTTTGATGAAGCAGGTAACAAGTAACAACAAGGTAGCCTTGGTATTTGGCGGCTCAAGAGGGATTGGCGCAGCCGCCGTTCGCCGTCTTGCCAAAGACGGTTTTGCCGTGGGCTTAACCTATGTATCCCGCCCTGACAGTGCCGAGGAGATGGTAGCCGAGGTGATGGCCAATGGCGGGCAGGCACTGGCTATCAAGGCTGACAGTGCCGATGCCGAGGCTATCCAGCAGGCCGTGCAGCAACTGGTGTCCCACTTTGGGCGCTTGGATGTGGTGGTGGTCAATGCCGGGCTGTTGCGGCTGGGCCAGATAGACTCCTTCACCGTGGAGGCGCTGGACGAGATATTGAGCGTCAATATTCGCGGTGTGTACCTGGCAATCCAAGCCGCCGTGGCCAGGATGGGAGACAATGGCCGGGTGATCACCATTGGCAGCAACTCCGCAGTGCGGCCATTGACCCCTATCGGCACCGTCTATGGCATGAGCAAAGCGGCGGTAGCGGCGATGATTAAGGGCCTGGCCCTGGATTTGGCACCGAGGGGGATCCGGGTCAATAACATTCAGCCGGGCCCCATCGAAACCGACATGACCATCGACCAAATCGACATGATAAGGGGCATGGTTCCGCTTAAGCAGGTAGGCCAGCCCAATGACATAGCAGAGCTGGTGTCTTATCTGGCCAGTGAAGAGTCGCGTTATATGACAGGTGCCAGTTTGACCATCGATGGCGGCATGTCGCTGTAAGCTGCCGAAGAGGGGATAAGACAACAATAAAGGCGCCATCTGGCGCCTTTGCTTTTACTGGCTTTATGCCTCGTTATGAATTTCGACGCCAAAGCGCAGCCCACCGTCCAGCACCTGCCAGGCATTGATGTTCTGGCTGGGGGCAAAATTGGGGCGTACCACGGCGGCCAACGTGGCAAAGTGCGTATCGCCAGCGGCTACCGGTTGTGACGTTTGGGGCGGGCTCGGTGCAGTATGAGCCGGCACCCCTGGTGGGAACTTGGGCAGCCTGACAAACCGGTAATCGAGGGTGATATGAGAAGGTGCGTAGCTGTGCATATCGCCAGGGGCGGGCGCGGCGGCGTAGCGGGGCGCAGATACCTGCACCGCATAACGCACCCCATACCAATGGTTGCTGTCCTGATCGTTTCGATCGATTTGGTTGCAGGCCAACAACATGCGTTTGATATGGCCTTCAAAAACCCGGTGGGCGTTGTTGGCCGCCACGGTCAGTGGCGTGAGATTGTTGTCTCTCACGCCACTGCCACCCAAGTCGGCGTTGAGCAGGTGCCCGGCTATCCATTTCTTATTGCTGTGGGCGTTTAAAAGGCCCATCAGGGGTTGCAGGCTGGTGCTGTTGGTTTTGGAGCCCACCATTTGCCCGTCACCCAGGTCAGGCCCCAACAGGGCGGTCATGGTGGTGCCGCCCGTGCAAATTTGCCGATTGGCGGGGGTAGACAGGGGGCAGGGGCCGTAATTGTGGCTGCCGCCGTGTCGCAGCAGCACCACTTTATGGATGATGGACTGCTTACGGGTCCGGTCATTGGCATTAGCCGGTGGGATCTTACGTATCGCCATGCTTGCACTCCATTGCGGCAAAGATGAATTGGGTAGAAGGCAGCCTCGAAAGACGCAAAATTGACGCTAATACAATGGCCCCTGTCGGGAAAAGGCAGGCGAAAAATTAGTGATGGCGGCGATGCTTTAAGAGGGCGGGTAACCAAGCTGACGGCTGCTAGGGTTAGTTGTAGCAAAATGTTTAAAAGGAGTGCGCCATGAAGCCCTACCGCAAGTTTAAATGCAGCCTTTGCGAGCATATCTATGACGAAGAGCGGGGTGACCCTGACACCGGCATTGCCCCCGGCACCCGCTGGGAAGATGTCCCCGATGACTGGTTCTGCCCCGACTGCGGGGCCCCAAAAGCGGCCTTTGACGAGATATGAAAAGGGAGCCTGACGGCTCCCTTTTTTAGTACTGCACTTCCAGCATCAGGCCGAAGGTACGGGGCGCCCCTGCCTGCAAGCGGCTTACGGTGGCGTAGTTGGCCATGTACTCACGGTTGAGAAGGTTTTGGCCGTAAAGAGATAGGGTCCAGTTTGCCGCCTCATACCCCAGCTTGGCGCTCAGCAAGCCATAACTTGGGTAGCGGTCCTGGTTGTAGATGTCGGTATAGCTGCGGCTGCGGTAACTGTATTGCAGGTTGCCAAACCAGTTGGCCCAGCGGCTCTCGGCCCCAACCGAGGCGGTAAAGCGCGGGGCGTTGGCAAAGCTGTTACCGGACAAGTCCACCAACTGGCTACCGGAGGTGTCGAGGGTGGTGAAGTCCTTGAACTCGGTTTTGTTATAGGCGGCGCTGAAAAAGGGCTTAAACCAGTCGGCCAGTTGCCAATCGATGCTGAGCTCAAGGCCTAGGACCGTGGACCTGCCAGCGTTACGCACGTCGTAATCGAGGGAGTTCGTGCTGTCGCCCCTCACTTGCACTTGCTGGTCGCGCCAATCGATGTAATAGAGGTTGGCGTTAACAAAGAGCTGTTCGTCCAGCCAAGCCGAGCGCAGCGCCAGCTCAACGTTGTTGGTGTATTCGGGGTCGTAGCGGTAGTTGTAAATGGGGTTGCCACCGAGGTTGGTGCCGCTGCCGCCAGCCCGGTAGGCGCGTTGGTAGGTAAGGGTGAGGCTCATGTCGGGGTTAATGAGATAACCCAGGCTGAATTTGGGCAGCCATTCGGTGTTGGTGACATCCCCTTGGGCCAGTTGGTCTTCCGGGATAAGGCCACTTAGCGCCGGGGGTACGGCGGGCACGGTGTAGGCGGTAACGAACTCGTCGTTCTGGCGCCGCTCCTGGTCGATGCGAAGGCCGGCGGTGATTTGCCAATGGCTGGCAAAACGATAATCCCACTCGCTAAACAGCGCTTTGTTGGAGGCGTCATAGTGGTTGTACTGCTGGGAGTAGACGATGGGGTCGTACCCTATCATCTGCTCGATGTTGGGAATGTAGACGCTGGTGGCCAGCGCCACGTTCAGATCCTGGTCCCGGTTCATGTTGTAGTAGTAAAGCCCCACCACCCCACGCAAGTTCTCGCCGTTGTCATAGTTGCCCCGCAGTTCAAGCTGGCGCGCATTCTGGCGGTAGCTGCTATGGGTGTGGCCGAGATCGGCGGCGCTGTAGTCGCTGTCTTCGTCGCGGCGAAGGTCCTGATCGCTGTAGTTGGCTTCGCCAAAGATCTGCCAGTAGGGGCTGAGGTCATATTTGACCGTCAGATCGGCAATATTGACGCGGTTGGTCCAGCGGTGCGGCGCATTGGAGTAATCAATGCGGCTGTGGTCTTGCCGCCAGGCGGCGCTGTTGATGGCATTAACGCCGTCGGTGTTGTCGGTGCTGCTGAGGCGCAGGGTGATATCCAGGTCGCTCTTTGGCAGGTAACGCAGCGCTACCCGGCCGCTGCGGTGCACGCTTTTGGCGGCATCATCAATACCTCTGGTGGGGTTGTCGATAAAACCGTCTGAGCGCTGCTCGTCATAGCTGGCTCTAAGGGCCAGAGTGTCATCCAGCACCGGGGTATTGGCCATCACCGAGTAAAGCTGCTGGCCATAGTTGCCAATGCCCAGGCGAGCGGCGGCTTCGGTATCAAAATGTGGGGCGGCGCTTTGCAGCACGATGGCGCCGGCCAGAGCGTTCTGGCCCTGGCTGGTGGATTGCGGGCCGCGATACACCGCCACTTGGTCCATGTCCCACAGGCTAAATGGCCCGTACCAGTTTCCGACGCCGCTGATCACCGCCCCATCAACCCGGGTGCTGATGGTTTCGGCAGTACCGGCGCCGGTGCCGGCCCCCGTCTGGCTGATGCCGCGGATGTGATAACCAAAGGCGTCGCGTTGCACCCCGGGCACCCGATTGAGCAGATCTCCCAGTTCAAAGGAGGGCAGGGCGTTGATTTCCTGGTTGTTAAACACCGCCACGCTGTCGGTGGTTTCCTGCTCGGTGCGGGCGATCTTCTGGCCGATAACGGTCAGGCGTTCTACACCGCTGTCGCGAGGGGTATCGTCAGCTAAAGCAGGGGTGGCCAGCACCAGCGCCATCGCGCTAAAAAGGGGAGTTAAACGAAAAGCATCCATGGTGGGGTAAGGGTTATCAATGAGTTAGTTAATTTATAATATTGATAACTATTATCAATTGCAATAACTGGGATGGATGTGAATGTTAAAAACGCGCCACCAAGGCGCGTTTTTTAAGGGCCTAAAACTGCGGCGGGTAAGGCTCCGGCGCACCGGTGTCGGGGTTGATGCCGTCCAGCGAATGTAACAGCGGCTCACCGGTCAGCAGCGCCAGGGTCGCTTCACCATAGGCGTTAAACCAAAAGCGCCCCAGGGCTTTTAGTTTGTCGATATTCCCGGCACTGATGTCGTCCATCTCATCGCTGGGCGGATGAGGCAGGCCTGGTTGTCGGCGCAGCTCGGCGTTTACCCGAATGTAATTGCCGGTGTTGGCAAGGGTAATGGCCTGGTAGGCCACCACCCGCTCGTCGCTCAGCACATCGAGGATATGGCCTTGGGTCATCCACTGAATGGCGCCCCATTTCTTAGACTCCGGGCCGTTTATTTTGCGGGTGCGATGGCCGGTACCGATAGACAGCACCTTGATGTCGGCCAGGGGCGTGCCCCATTTGCGGCGCACTTCGGCAATGGCGCACAGGGTGGGGTTGTTGGCGGTAACGCCGCCGTCTACCAGCCATTGCTCTTTGCCGCCAATCACAGCATTGCGGGTAGGAAAGTAGGTGGGAGCGGCGCTGGAGGCATCGGCCGCGTCACTGGAAAACAGCTCGCGGTGCTCACTTTTGGTGGATTTGAGCACCACCGGCATGCGGTTTTCTACGCCGTAGGCCACCACCAGCACGTCTTTATTGGGCGGCACATCGGCCAGGCGGGCATGGCGAAAATGGGTTTCCAGGGTTTGGGTTTTACCGCTTGCCTCGTATTTGGGGGCGTTGATGCCGTCTACTTCGAACCAGCCCCGGTTGTCTTTGAAGATGGCTTGGGCGCTGTCGTGGTCGTAGAGGCTGTTGATCTCGGCCATGGTCATGTCGGTGGTAGCCAGTGCCAGAGCAATGATGCTGCCGGTGCTGGTGCCGGCATAAAAATCCACGCAGTCGCGCAGTTTTTTACCATGGCGCTCAACAAGTTCGTCTTCAACCTGGGCCAGAAACTGGCTGATGGCGGCGCCACGAATGCCGCCGCCGTCGAGGGATAAAATCACTTTAGGCATGGAATGTTCCTTTTCCTTGGGGTGGGCGCTGTTGTTGGCAGCGGCAAAAGCTTAGTCGAGGCTAGACGTTTTGCGCCGGGGAAAAGGCCAACCCTTTGTTTTTTAGGAAAATGAAACAACGTGAAAAAACCTGCATGAAAAAACGCGCCACCGGGGCGCGTTTTTTAGAGGCATTTAGCCGGTTTGGGCAAACCCGCTATCTTGGTGGCCTGCTTGGCCGGCCCCTCGGGAAACAGCTTGAAAAGATAAGGGGAATTCCCTTTTTGCTCGCCGTATTTTTCCTTGACCGATTTCACCAGCAGCCGCACCGCCGGCGAGGTTTTGTACTCGGCATAGAAGTCCCGCACGAAACGGACAATTTCCCAGTGGGCGTCAGTAAGGGTGATGCCTTCTTCGGCGGCCAGCGCCGGCGCCATGGCCTCGGTCCAGTCGTTGGTGTTGAGCAGATAGCCTTGCTTGTCTCTTTTGATGCCGTCGAGCATTTACCAGGTTACCGTGTTGTCGAAATCCAGGGTCAGGGACACCACCTTGGGCCACTCCACCGCCATTACCGAGGCCGGGCAGCGCGATGCCAGAGCGCGGGCCTTGGCGTCGGAGCCTACCCAATAACAGGGCAGGGAGGGTAAGGCTTCCAGTGCCTGATAGCAACCGTCACCCTGGAACAATACCGCATCGCTGCTGGCCATTAGCCCCTGGGCCTTGGCGAAAGCCTGGCGGCTGGAAATGATATGTAGAGTACTCATCCATCAAAACCTGTAGATGCAATCTTGCGTTGCGAGCAGTTCGCGGATCTCTTGGTCATCCAGTTCGCTGACCTCGATGCTCAAATCATCCTGGGTCAGTTGCCTGGCCGCCAAGTCCTTTTGGCTTACATACACCGCGTCGATGTCGTAAAGCGCCAGGGCCTTGAAGGTGGAAAGATAGTCTTTTGAGCCGGCTTGTAAAGGGTCTTGGCCTTTGACCAGTTGCCAAAGGGCGTCGCCGGTGAAGATAAGGCTCAGTGGCGCCTCATAGGCCGAGGCAGCCAGCACCGTGTCCAGGGCTTCGCGGCCGAAACTTCCGGCAAAGGGGGGGGCGGTAAATATCACCGCCATGGCTTTATCTACCATTGCACTGTCCTGTCCGATTGCGCCGAGGCGGTGATCAGCTCGCCAAGGCCGGCCTGGCGAAAGGGTGCGGCCATGGAGGGGGCCAGCTCGTGCTCGGCGGCCTGCTCGGTATCGAGAATGCCGCGCCGCTCGGCGGCGGCCACACACACCGCCAGCTCCAGGCCATGGGCATTGGCAAATTCGCGCCAAGCCTCGCCAAGGTGCGGCTCGTCACCTACTTGGGGCACCAGGCCGTTGGCGATACGCACCGCCTCGCCATAAAAAAACACCGAGGCCAACTGGTGGCCGCCAGCCAAGGCCGCCCGGGCAAAGGCAAGGCCTGCCTGGGGGCTTTCGGTAATCAACAAGGTAAAGGTTGCCATGCAATAAAAAAGGCCCCAACCGGGGCCTTTGCTTCTCGGTTGCCAATGTTAGTCGTCGTTCATGATACCCAGAATGTTCAGCAGACTCACAAAGATGTTGTAGAGGCTGACGAACAGGGTCACGGTGGCCATGATGTAGTTGCGCTCACCGCCATGAATGATCTGGCTGGTCTGGAACAAAATGATGCCGCTGGAGAAGAACACGAACAGGCCAGAGAGCACCAGGTGGAACACCGGGGCGTGCACGAAGAACCCGGCTACCACCATCAGCAGCAGCACCCAGAACCCGGCCTGCAGCATCCCCGCCATAAACGACATGTCCTTACCGGACACCAGCACATAGGCTGACAAGGCAAAGAAGATGGTGGCCGTGCCCCCCAGGGCCAGGAACACGATATCGCCCATGCCGGCGCCCAGGTACAGGTTAAGGATGGGCCCCAGGGTGTAGCCCATAAAACCGGTCAGGGCGAACACCGAGAGGATACCCCAGCCTGAATTGCTGGTTTTCGCGGTTAAAAACAGCAGGCCATAAAAGCCCACTATGGTAATGAGGGCTCCCGGATAGGGCAGCCCCATGCTCATGGATACAAAGGCCATGGCGGCGCTGAACGCCAGCGTCATGCCCAGCAGCCAGTAGGTGTTGCGCAGCACCTTGTTGGTGCTGAGCGCCCGGGCGGCTGTTTGTGTATGAACCTGATATTGCTGCATCAGAAAGCTCCTTAGAAGAAACACTTACTCTTTTGAACCCTGCCATCTTAACAAAGTTCAACGGCTTGGTTTATACGGTTTTGGTTGTGATTTAGGCAAACAATTCAAAGGCCTCTTTACAGCACCCGGGCATCTGGCTATAGTGCTCGCCGTCAGCAACGAAGCCGCTTTGTTGCTGATATTGGAAGGTTGGCAGAGCGGTTGAATGCACCGGTCTTGAAAACCGGCATGGGTTAACGCCCATCTAGGGTTCAAATCCCTAACCTTCCGCCAAATTGATGAAAAACAACGTTTTTCGAGGGTCCAGCTAACGCTGGGCCCTTTTTTATTGCCCGAATTTTACTGGCTGGTTTCCGAGCTGAGCACCTTGACCGGCACCGATTTGTACGACGGGGTGCCGCTGTCTTGGTCCATGTAATCAAGGGGCACCAAGCGGTTGGCCTCAGGATAGTAGGCGGCGACCGATCCGGGGGCGATGTTGAACTCGATGGCGGTGAGCTTTTCATAGCGCAGCTTGCGCCCCGGAGTCAGGGTTTCGATGTCCACCTTGTCGCCATGGGCAAGGCCTCTGGCTTCCATATCTGCCGGGTTCATAAACAGCACGTCGCGGCGCCAAAACACCCCGCGGTAGCGGTCATCCATGGCGTAGATGGTGGTGTTGTACTGGTCATGGCTGCGAATGGTGATAAGCCGCAGCATGTCGTCGCTGTGCACTTGTTTGTCTTCATGAAGCCCCGGGAATACATAAAACTCGGCCTTGCCTGATGGGGTTGTCCACTTGCGTTCAGTAGGGGGCAGAGGCAGGCGAAAGCCGCCAGGCTTGGCGATGCGGGCATTGAAATCCTCAAAACCGGGGATGGTTTTGGCGATCAGCTCGCGAATTTGCCCGTAATCGGCAATGAGCTTTGTCCAGGCAACCTTGCTGGCGGGCATAGTGGCATTGGCCATGCCTGCCACGATGGCGGGTTCGGAGCGAAGCTCCCCGGAGGCCGGTTTGAGCTTACCCATGGAGGCATGCACCATGGACATGGAGTCTTCCACCGTTATCGCCTGAGGGCCCATGGCTTGGATGTCCTGCTCGGTACGGCCAAGACAGGGGAACAGGAAGGTTTCTTTACCCACCAGAAGATGGCTGCGGTTGAGCTTGGTGCCAATATGTACGCTAAGGTCGAGCTTGCCCATGGCGGCAAAGCACTGGCCGGGGTCGGGCAGTGCCACAGCAAAGTTACCGCCCAGGCAAATAAGCGCCTTGGCATCGCCCGCCACCATGGCTTGCATGGCCCGCACTGCATCGTGGCCGTGCTTGGTGGGCGGGGTAAAACCCAGCACGTCTTTAAGTTTGCCCAAAAAATCGGCCGAGGGTTTCTCGGTAATGCCAACGGTGCGGTTGCCCTGCACGTTGGAGTGGCCCCGCAGTGGGCAGATCCCGGCCCCTTCCTTGCCCATATTGCCTTTTAGCAACAACAGATCGCAGATAAGGCGCACATTGGCGGTGCCCTCGTTGTGCTGGGTAATGCCCATGCCGTAGGTAATGATGGTGGCGTTTGATTTAGCGTATGCGGCGGCTACCGCTTCCAAATCCCCCTGGCTGATGCCGCTTTCGCGAACAATGTCCTGCCATTGGGTTGCCGCCAAGTCGGCTGCCAGGGCCTCAAAGCCGTTGGTGTGCTCGGCGATAAAGTCGTTGTCGAGGATATCGCCGCAGGCCTCTTGCATCTCCAGCAAAGACTTCATGATGCCTTTGAGGGCGGCGGCGTCACCGCCGGCTTTGACCTGAAAGTAGGATGAGGCAATGGGAGTTGAGCGGTAGGTGGCCATTTCCAGCATGTTTTGCGGGTCGGCAAAACGCTCCAGGGCCCGCTCACGAAGGGGATTGAATACCACAATGGGCACTCCGCGCCGCGAGGCTTCGTGCAGCACCCCCATCATCCTCGGGTGGTTGGTGCCGGGGTTGTGGCCCATGGCGATGATCATCTCACAGTGGTCAAAGTCGTCCAGGGATACCGTGCCTTTACCGATGCCGATAGAGCGGGGCAGGCCGACACTGGTGGGCTCGTGGCACATGTTGGAGCAGTCGGGGAAGTTGTTGGTGCCAAACTCGCGGGCGAACAGCTGAAACAAATAGGCCGCTTCGTTGCTGGCGCGCCCTGAGGTGTAAAACTCCACCGCGTCTGGATCTAACGAACGCAAGATCTCGCCGATGCGGGCAAATGCGTCGTCCCAGGAGACCGGCTGGTAGGTGTCGCTGGCGCTGTCGTAACGCATGGGGTGGGTGAGACGGCCCAAGTCTTCAAGCTCGTAATCGCTGCGCTGCAACAAGGTGCTGACCGGGTGACCGGCAAAAAACTCCGGAGTGACCCGCTTGTTGGTGGCCTCCCAGGTCACCGCCTTGGCGCCGTTTTCGCAAAACTGGAAGGTAGATTTGTGTTCTTTGTCTGGCCAGGCACAACCCGGGCAGTCAAAGCCATCGGGCTGGTTGGTGCGGAGCAGGGCCATAGGCGCCTTGAAGGTATCCATCTGCTCTCGCACCGCGGTGGCGGTGGCTTTGAGCGCCCCCCAGCCGCCGGCGGGGCCATTGTAATTGCGAACTCCAGGTACCTTGCGTTTGTTGGCCATGATGGTTCCTTACAGAATGCGGCAAGTCCCTGGCCTTTGGCCGAGGGCTCAGACGCGAAGGTGAAGGCAAGGCGCAGCCCCGTGGATGGTGCGCCAATACTCCCTGGCTTCTTGCCCGTTTGGTGTCTCCTTTAAAGGTCAAGCTAGGCAGGGGGGCAGGGGCTGTCAAGGTAGCGAAAAACAGCCATGGCGCTGGTTGCTTTTTCGTCAATGCTGGGCGCTAAGCCAAGGCTGGCGCGGCGGCGCGCCATCTTGGTTGGCGGTAAATCCAAGCCATTGTCGTAAAAGGCCTTAAAGACCGTCCACCAAGCTGCAACTGGTGAACGACCTTAAGCACCGCTGGCAAATGGGGCTGCCAAGGGCGCTTGCCTAGTCCTGTTTTAGTGCAGCGCTAGGCGCGTTATTATCGCCGTCCCAAGGGGCCTTGATGCCTTTTTAGCTAAGGCATCAAGGCAAAAAAGGCCTAGCTGACGATGCTTTACAGCGCGGCGCCATCGAGCCCAGGAAAATGCGGCCGGCATTATTGTGTCTTGAGCTTAAAACCGCCCCGGCGCACAATCTGGCCCCGTTGCACCGTCCGAGGAGAAAGCCCATGAGCAAAGAGCTGACTAAAGATCAGGTAAAGCGCTACAGCAGGCATTTAATGCTGCCGGCCATGGACTTTGACAGCCAGGAAAAACTCCTGGAAAGCCGGGTGCTGGTGGTGGGCATGGGCGGTCTTGGCTGCGCCGTGGCGCCCTACTTGGTGGCAAGCGGTGTGGGCGCATTGACCCTGGTAGACGACGACACCGTCGATATCAGCAACCTGCAGCGCCAAATCCTGTATCGCGAAGCCGACCTGGGTAAAAGCAAGGCCGAGCAGGCCGCTGCCAGCCTCAAGGCCCTGAACAGCGATGTGACTATTGAGGTGATTAAGGCGCGGCTAGACGGCGATGCCCTTGCGGCCCTTATCCCCCAATATTCTCTGGTGGTGGATTGCTGCGATAACCTTGCGACCCGCAACGCCATCAACCAGGCCTGTTTTACCGCCAAGGTGCCGCTGGTGTCGGGCTCTGCCATTCGCCTTGAAGGCCAGGTAAGCAGCTTTGCCATGGCCGGGGACAACCCTTGTTACCAGTGCTTGAGCCGGCTTTTTGGCGAGCAGCAGCTGAGCTGCATGGAAGCGGGGGTGTTAAGCCCAGTGGTAGGTATGGTGGGCACCTTGCAAGCCCTGGAAGCCATCAAGATATTGGCCGGGATAGGCAAACCCCTTTATGGGCGATTGCAGCTTTTTGACGCGGCCACCAGCGAGTGGCGCCAGTTCAAACTGCAAAAAGATCCCCAGTGCCCGGTGTGCGCAGGGAAATAAAAAACGGCGCCTGGGCGCCGTTTTTTATGCGTTTCGTGGCCGAAACGGCTTGATGATGTCTTCGTTGCATTCCAAGAACGGCCCTTCCATCAAGTCGATGCAATAGGGCACTGCCGGGAACACCGCGTCCAGGCACTGGCGAATGGCCTTGGGCTTGCCGGGCAGGTTGATGATAAGGCAGCTGCCGCGAAGCCCGGCGGTTTGGCGCGAGAGAATAGCGGTGGGCACGTATTTGAGGGATTCGTTGCGCATCAGCTCGCCAAAACCGGGCATCATCCTGTCGCACACCGCTTCGGTGGCTTCGGGGGTCACGTCGCGCTTGGCAGGGCCGGTGCCGCCGGTGGTGACGATAAGGCAGCAGCCTTTTTCGTCAGCGAGGGTCTTGAGGCTTTGCTCAATGAGCGGCTGCTCGTCGGGAATAACCAGGTACTCGGGCGCCCAGTCGCTGGTCAAATAATCGTTAAGGGTCTCGACGATGGCCTTGCCGGAGATGTCTTCATACACGCCGGCGCTGGCGCGATCGCTGACGGTGACAATGCCGATACGGGCTTTGCTGGTCATTAAACTGTCCTGTGGTAACGGCTTGCTGCCATTGATGATGGGCCAAAGGGTAAAGAAAAGGCGCCAGACCGGCAACCGCCGCGCTTTCATTGAGCCAGCCTATGGTCGCTTAGCTTATTTCAATTAGACGTCCCTTATGGGGCCCTATAGATTTTACGGTCCGAATATTTATCGGTGCCATCCTGGGCTTCTGTGGGAAGCTGGGTGAGGGCTGCTCGAGAACGGGATACTAAGGTCTAGGTTTACACCGGGTTACCGCGCTTTCACTATATGAGAAAGTCCAAGTATTTGATTCTCAGATCAATGCTCTCACTATTGGTTTGATGCGCCGTGGAGGCTTCAATGAGTGATAAAGGCAATATCAGAGATTACAACGGGCCTGCCGCAGGTTGGGGCGCCCTTAAAAGCGTAACCAAGAGCTGGCTCGGGAGCGAAAAGCCTCTCAAGAACCTGCGCGCCATGCTCAAAACCAACCAGAACAACGGTTTTGACTGCCCTGGTTGCGCCTGGGGTGAATCCCCGGAAAACGGCATGGTCAAATTCTGTGAAAACGGCGCCAAGGCCGTTAACTGGGAATCGACCGGCCGCTACGTTACCCCGGAATTTTTTGCCCAGCACAGCCTGTCGCAGCTGGCTCGCCAAAGCGACTACTGGCTCGAATACCAGGGCCGCCTGACCCACCCGATGCGTTATAACGCCGAGAGCGATCATTACGAAGCCATCAGCTGGGACGACGCCTTTGCCCTGGTGGCCCGTCATCTCAACGGCCTTTCTTCTCCTGACCAGGCCGAGTTCTACACCTCCGGCCGGGCCAGCAACGAAGCCGCCTTCCTTTATCAGCTCTTTGTGCGTGCCTTTGGTACCAACAACTTCCCCGATTGCTCCAATATGTGCCACGAGGCCAGCGGTGTGGGCATGAAAGGCGCGGTGGGCGTGGGTAAAGGCACCGTGGTGTTTAACGATCTGGAAAAGGCCGACGCCATTTTCGTGATTGGCCAAAACCCCGGCACCAACCACCCCCGTATGCTTGAGCCGCTGCGAAAAGCGGTTGAGCGCGGCGCTCGGGTGGTGTGTTTCAACCCGCTCAAAGAGCGTGGCCTGGAGCGCTTCCAAAACCCCCAGAACCCGCTGGAGATGCTCAGCAACGGCTCTGAGCCCACCAATACCTCGTATTTCCGCCCAGCGCTCGGTGGCGACATGGCTGCCATTCGCGGCATGGCCAAGTTCCTGCTGCAATGGGAACGCGAAGCCCAGGAAAAAGGCGAACCGGCGATATTCGACCATGAGTTCATCAAGGCCCATACCACCGGTATGGATGCCTACCTGGCAGAAGTTGACGCCACCTCTTGGGACAAAATCGTTGAGCAATCAGGGCTTAGCAAAGCCGAGATTGAGCAGGCGGCCACCCTTTATCGCCAGGCCGAGCGCGTGATCATGTGCTGGGCCATGGGTATTACCCAGCATCGCCACTCCGTGCCTACCGTGCAGGAAATTGCCAACCTGCAATTGCTGCGCGGCAACGTCGGCAAGCCTGGCGCCGGTTTGTCACCGGTCCGTGGCCACAGCAACGTGCAGGGTGACCGCACCATGGGTATCGATGAAAAAGCCCCGGCCTGGCTTATCGACGCCGTTGAAAAACGCTTTAATTTCAAGGCCCCGCGCCTGCCCGGCCACAACACCGTGCAAGCCATCCAGGCCATGGAAGAAGGCCGTGCCAAGGTGTTTATCGGTCTGGGCGGTAACTTTGCCCAGGCAACCCCTGATACCCCCCGTACCCACCAAGCCTTGCGCAACTGTGACCTCACCGTGCACATCGCCACCAAGCTCAATCGCTCGCACCTGGTAACCGGCAAAGACGCGCTTATCCTGCCGTGCCTGGGTCGTACCGAGATTGACATGCAGGCCGAAGGCCAGCAGGGCATCACCGTAGAAGACACCTTCTCCATGGTGCACATCTCTTTTGGCCAACTGCGCCCAAGCTCCGAGCTGCTGCGCTCCGAGCCTGCCATTATCGCCGGTATCGCCAAGGCCACCCTTGGCAACCACCCGGTGGACTGGGACCATCTCATCGCCGATTACAGCCGCATTCGCGACCTGATCGCCGATGTGATCCCCGGTTTTACCAATTTCAACGAAAAGCTCAAAAACCCCGGCGGTTTCCACCTGGGTAACAGCGCGGCCGAGCGTAACTGGAACACCGACAGCGGTAAGGCCCAGTTCAACGCCAATGCCCTGCCTGAAGAGCTGATCAACGCCGGTGTGCTGGCCCGTGGCGACAAGCCCGACCTTATCCTGCAAACCATGCGTTCGCACGATCAGTACAACACTACCCTCTACGGCCTGGACGACCGCTACCGCGGCGTGTTTGGCATGCGTGAAGTGGTGTTTATCAACGAAGCGGAGATCCGCCGCTTAGGCTTTGCCCCTGGTGACAAGGTTGACATGGTGTCCTTGTGGGACGACGGCCGTGAGCGCCGTGTCAGTGGCTTTACCCTGGTGGCATACGATATCCCGGAAGGTCAGGCGGCGGCTTACTACCCCGAGACCAACCCGCTGGTGCCCCTGGAGAGCTACGGCGACCGTACCTTCACGCCCACCTCCAAGTTCATTGCCATCAAGTTGGAAAAGGCCAAGGCCGATAACCTTATCGCCAGCGCCGCCGTCAACTAAGGCGCCAGGATGCAAAAAAGCCACCTCGCTGAGGTGGCTTTTTTTATGGGTTTTTGGCGCTGGCCATCACGGGGCGGGGCTGTACACCCTGGGGGCGCTTCGATGCGGCACATGAATAAGGTTTAACCGATAACGCCTGGCCCAGTTCACGGTAAGGGCGGTGGGGGCCGAGAGGGTAACCAGGGTGGCAATTTTGGCGCGCACCGCCTTGTGGATAAGCTCGAGGCTGCAGCGGCTGGTCATCACCACAAAGCCGCTGGCGGCATCGATGTGATGGTTAAAGAGCGCGCCAATCAGTTTATCCAGGGCGTTGTGGCGGCCAATATCTTCGCGGCACAGCAAGATTTCGCCCTTGGCGTCCACATAAAGGGCGGCGTGCAGGGCGCCACTGGCGCGGGCCACTTCTTGCGCCTCACTGATGCGCTGACGCAGGTTGTCAAAAAGCGCGGCGGGCGGCAGCGGCGCCGGGGTAAGGGCAATCAGCTCCGGCAGGGCCTGCTCTATGGCCTCAACGCCGCAAATGCCGCAGCCGGTGGTGCCGGCCATCAGGCGGCGACTTTTTTTCAGCTCCCAGAAATTGCGGCTGGCAATTTCCACCTCGGCGCTGTGGGATTCCTCACCGGCGCTTAGCTGAATGTCGTAGATATCGGCCGGCGACTCGACTATCTCGTTGGTCAGGCTAAAGCCCAACACGAAATCTTCGAGGTTACCGGGGGAGACCATCATCACCGCCTGGTTGATACCGTTGTAGCTGATGGCAAGGGCGGTTTCGCTGGCCAGCGGGAAGTGACCTTTGGTGCCGTCGAGTTCGGCAAATTCAAACTCGCTGGCCGCTTCAGGGGCGGCGTTGAAGCCGTCGGCGTCAGGCAGGATCATGACTTGTCACCCCAGCGGCCGGCCTTGTGCTGGTCTTGCTGACGGGCTTCAACCCAGTACTCGCCCTGGGTGCTGCGCTCCTTTTTCCAAAAGGGCGCCTGGGTCTTTAAAAAATCCATGATGAACTCGCAGGCGGCAAAGGCGTCGCCTCGGTGGCCGGCGCTGACCCCAACAAACACGATTTGATCGCCCAAATCGAGGGGGCCAACCCGGTGGACAAGCCGCACCCGCCCAAGGGGCCAGCGCGCGCGGGCTTGTACCACGATATCGGCCAGCACCTTGTTGGTCATGGCCGGGTAGTGCTCGAGGGTCAGGCCGGTTACCTGGTTGCCCTGGTTCATGTCGCGCACCAGGCCGACAAAAGTGACCACGGCGCCGTCTTGGCGGTTTTGCTGGCAGAGCAGAGCGTACTGTTCGGCCAGGCTGAAATCCTCGGTTTGCACCCCGATATGGTCTTGCATCTTAGCCTCCGGTCACCGGCGGAAACAGCGCCACTTCGTCGCCGGCCGCCAGGGGGGCCTGCTCGTCGCTCATGGTCTGGTTAACCGCCACCAGCGCCTTACCGGCTACCAACTGGCTGGCTTTATCGGCAAATTCGCGGGCCAGATACTCACGAAGGGCGGCAACGGTTGGCGGCACTTCGTTAAGGGTTAATTGCTCCTGGCCCAGTTGCTCGCGCAGCTGGCCAAAAAACAGCACGTTAATCATCGGCGGCCTCGCTCTGCCAGTGGCCGGTTTTACCGCCTTGCTTTTCCAGCACGCGGATGCCGTCAATCTGCATGCCGGGATCTACCGCTTTACACATGTCAAAGAGGGTCAGCGCCGCTACCGACACGGCGGTCAGCGCTTCCATTTCCACCCCGGTTTGCCCGGCCAGTTTGCAAAGGCTGGTAATGGCGATGCGCCGGTTGGCGTGGTCAATCTCAAAATCCACCGCCACTTTGCTCAGCATCAGCGGGTGGCACAGGGGAATGAGGTTCGCGCATTGCTTAGCGGCCTGAATGCCGGCGATACGGGCAACTGCCAGTACGTCGCCCTTGGGCATTTGGCCGTCGCTGATAAGGGCCAGGGTTTCGGCCTTCATGGTGATAAAGCCCTGGGCTCTGGCCTGGCGCTGGGTGACCGCTTTTTCGGTCACGTCCACCATGGAGGCTTCACCCTGGGCGTTAACGTGGCTAAGGGTGCTCATTTCAGTTGCTCTTGCTGACTTTGGTCACGAAGTTGCACGGCTTGGTGTCGATACTGAGCTGCGGCCCGATAAGCTGCTCCCAGGCGGTGCGGCAAGCATTGGTGGAGCCTGGCATGCAAAAAATCAGGGTGTCGTTGGCAAGGCCGGCAAAAGCGTTGGATTGCAGTGACGAAGTGCCAATTTCGTTAAAAGACAAGTGCCGGAACAGCTCGCCAAAGCCCTCTACCGGCCGGTCAAACAGCGGCTTGAGGGCGTCGGGGGCGCAGTCGCGGGGGTGAAAACCGGTGCCACCGTTAATCAGCACCACCTGGATGGCGGCATCGGCTATCCACTGGCTGACCAGGGCGCGCAGTTGGTAACGGTCGCTGGCAATGAGCTGGCGGTCGCCAAGGCGATGACCGGCACTGACCAAGGTCTCTGCCAGGTATTGGCCGGAGCTGTCTTCGGCCAGGGTGCGGCGGTCTGACAGGGTAAGTACGGCGATATTCAAAGGTTCATGGCTCATGAGAGGGTTTCACTCCTGGTGGCTTGTTGCCAATCGGCCGGGGTGTTGAGGTTTTGCAGCAGCGGCGCCGGTGGGCAGGGTAGGGCGATGGCATCGAGGTGGTCGAGCAGGCGGCGCACCCGGCCTTGGCCCTCGTTGGCCAGTAAATCGCCGAGAAAATCTTTGGCAGCCTGGCTGACGGGTAAATAGAGGGGCAAGAAGCAGTCGTCAAAATAACTGGGGCGACCATGGGCTTTGCCGGCGTCAACCAGGGCTTGTAATCGGGGCGCGTCCATAAAGGGCATATCCACCGGCAGCACCAGCAGCGCCACGCCATTGGGGGTCTGTGCCAAGGCGGCATGAATGCCCCCAAGTGGCCCGGCGTTGACAACGATATCCTGGATAAAACCGCTCTGGTTACGGCTGACCAGTACCTCTTGGCAGCCACTGGCGCCAAGCAGGGCTTTGGCACGTTCTAACAGCGATTGCCCGTCAAATTGCAGCTGGGCCTTGTCTTGCCCCATGCGGCTTGATTGCCCGCCGGCCAACACCAATCCGTACAGCATTTAACCACCCAGCATGGCCAGTTGTTTGGTGGCCCCGGTAAAGCCTTCGTGCAGCCAGTGGGTGGCTTCCTTTTTACCCATCAGGGATTGGAGCCGTGCTTGCAGGGCGGCTACGTCCCCTTCTTTTAGCAAGGGGCGCAGCGGCAGTCCTTGCTCGGCAAAGAGGCACAGGTGCAGGTTACCGGTGGCAGATACCCGCAGCCGGTTACAGCTGGAACAAAAATCCTTGCTGTAAGGCATGATAAGCCCGATGCGCCCGGCGTAGTCGGGGTGACTAAATTCCTGGGCCGGGCCTGCGGTTACCTTGCGCTCGGCTTGCTGCCAGCCAAGGGCCAAGAGCTGCTCTTTAATAGGCAGGCCGCTAACATGGTTGGCGTTGAAAAAGTCGTGGTTGTCGCCGGTTTGCATCAGCTCGATAAGGCGCAGGGACACCGGCACCTCTTTGAGCCAGTCAAGGGCAGTGCCCAGCAGCGCCTCGGAATAGGGTTTGAGCAGAACGCTGTTGATTTTGACCTTCAGCCCAAGGGCCAGTGCCCGGTCGACCCCTTGCAGTATGGTTTGCAGCTTGTCATGGCCGGTAATGGCCTTGAACTGGCGTGGGTCGAGGCTGTCGATGCTGACGTTAAGGTTGGTCAGCCCCGCCTCGGCCCAGGCATCAATCATCTGGGGTAGCTTGTAGCCATTGGTGGTAACGGCCACCTCTTTAATGCCCTCGGTCCCGGCGCAGGTTTTGATTATCTCCGGCAAGTCCTTTCTCAGCGACGGCTCGCCGCCGGTGATGCGGATCTTGGAGGTACCGAGGCCGGCAAAGGCCTTGACCACGGTGGTTATCTCATCGAGCTCGAGAAAATCGCGCGGGCTATCGCACTGATAGCCGTCGGGAAGGCAATAGCTACA